>CALGTP010000407.1 GCA_937902105.1 uncultured Actinomycetes bacterium | reverse complement strand
TTTGATTTTGTCTTTGTTTATTGGCACTTAATTTTAGTGACCCCCGATGGGCCCCGCTTTCGGAGCACATTTCTACCCAGACTTCCACTGGCTATGGTCGTTTTGTTTTGATAAATAGGGTGTGACATGTACACTATTTCTGAACCTACCCCTCAACTGGTGTACTCTACATGCCTTTTTCAGGCTGCTGTCGTCGTGCTCGCCTCACTGGAATTCTACTATGCTATCTATTCCTGCTTACTTGGCCCCCACTGTTCCCTGTTTTCCTCCTAGCTCTTGCTTCCTTATCTGCTTTCATGCTCGCTTACTGTTAGTTTTGGCCTTTTATCCGTTGCCTCCACCTACCTTTCAGCCTCCACTACTCCTCGAATGTTAACGGTTTCCCATCCTAGTTGGCAGACTAGTCTCTCAATTCAGCTTCCCCTCCTCCTGTGTGCTAGCTGATCTAGCGTTGTGCTCGCCTCGCAGGGCCATTGCTGTTCCCGCTTCGTCGGCTCCACTCTCCCGTCGCCTCCGCTCGTCTTCTCCGCTGTCTTAATGTCTTCATGCTCGCTTACTGCCGATCGTTGGCCAAATTTCCGATGCCTCCACCCGCCTTTCAGCCTCCACTACTGCTCAGTCTGCTATCGGTTTCACATCCTGGTTGACACTTTGACTCTTGCTCAATTCAGCCTCCCCTCCTCCTGTGTGCTAGCTGATCTAGCGTCGTGCTCGCCTCGCAGGGCCATTGCTGTACCTGCTTCATCGGCCCCCACTCTCTCTTCTCCTCCGCCTGTCTCCTCCCCTGCCTTTCTGTCTTCATGCTCGCTTACTGCCGATCGTTGGCCAAATTTCCGATGCCTCCACCCGCCTTTCAGCCTCCACTACTGCTCAGTCTGCTATCGGTTTCACATCCTGGTTGACAGTTGCGACCCTTGCTCATTCTCGTCTCTCTGATGAGCCTGCTCTCCCTTTCCGTCTTCTCCTCCCTTCCCTCTGGTTCCCTTTCCTTGCTCGCTCCTTGCTCGCTTTCATATATATATACGTTTGCACACATACACGCGCACGCGTACACAGACACTGTACACCCACCCATACACCCATCGCTCGCACGCCCACACACGCATATATACAGGCCTGCACACCTATACACACACATCCGCGCACTCGCTCACACATACACATGGACATGTATAAGTGTATGCACGCATCTACGCACCCATACACACACATATAGACACACACATATATATATGAATTTCTAGATCACCACTTCTCCCCCAATCCTTCTTTTGACTCCCTTGTTTCCCTTGCGCTCGCCTCCCTGTCCTTCCCCAAACCTCTGCGCCCAGTAGCTCTGTAGTACATACTCGTGTTCTTCTAGCAGCCTTCTCATGTGTTTGCTCCTAAGCCTGTCCGCGATGTCTTTGGATACTCCCAGCTCCTGCATGCCCTTGTCCCAGCTGCTGACTTCAATCGATCTTGTTCCCATTATGAAGTTTACTTGCTTTACCGTCCATCCATTAGCTTCTCCTGCAGTCTGAAGCGCTGCCCTCACTGTTGCATATTGCTCCCTGGCCGTCTCTTCTCCTCTTTCTCTGTAGTCGGGCCATGTCTCCGAACGTCGCTTGTATTCGATGATCGTAAATATTTTCTTCTTCATGTCAATGGCTACTCCATCTGGCTTTTCACGTTGCCATCTTCTCTTCTTGTCTGCTGGTTTCGTCTTGTCGTCTTGTGCCGCCGCCTCGATGCTGTGTATGATTTCGTCCAGTTGTTCCATAGTGCAGAGTTCGTCCAGCTCTCTGCTTTTCCACATGGTCTTGAGGGTTTGCTCTCCCTCCAATGTTACGAATTCTACCTGCCCATCCTTGCTCGCATGCTTTGCTAGGTCATACTGCAGCTCTCGGAAGCAGTTGTGGTGTGCGTTCGTGACTGCTTTTGCTTGCCCTTCGCAGTATGCGCTTTGCAAGTGTCCAACCGTCTCTCTGCTCAACGCTGCTCCTTCCTTGTCCCCTCTGAGGGTTCGGGCCTGCTTGCACAGTTGGCATTTGTCGTCTGGTCTTTTCCCCATCTTGAATAGTTGTGCCCCACATGGGAAGCAGTATGCATTGACTTGCATGAGTCTCCGTCTCCACGACCACGGTATGCTACGATTGCTGAGCCAGGTGCCGATGTGCTCCCTGCTTTCGTTGTTTCGCAGCATGAAGTCTTCCGTCCATGTTCGTGTTATGGGTCTGTTGCCATTCTTCCCCTTCTCTGCCTCCATGCATACATCTTGCCATGCTTGCTCGTCCAGCCATTTGTGTGCTGCCTGTATGTCTCGTTTCTGGTCCGCGCCTTGGTACTTCTTTCCCTCCTCCCATCCTGCTCTCCCTTCCTCGTCCAGCTCACCTCCCCTCATTGCTGTCCTGCTCTCCTGCGTCGTCACTGGCCCCAGTTCGCCTTCTAACCACGGGTCGTTGATCCAGTGCTCTTTCCTCCACCTCTTGACGCTCTCTTCTCTTGCTGCCTTCACTGCTAGCTGTGCTACCCGTTGACGTACCTGCCTTCGCACTCCTGCGCTCCATTTTGATCGTTGCTTCCCTTGTTTCCGTCCTGCCCATTTGAAGATTAGCCTCTGTGTTCTCTCTGCCCACTTCGCGGTTTCCTTTTCCTTTTCTCTCCCGACTTCCGCCAGTGTGTCAGCGTCCTCGTTCATCGGCTCTCCTCTGTGCGCTTTGATCTTGATTAAGAAGGTTGCCGCGCCTGCCTCAATTCTTTCTCTCAAGACTTCCAGGATTCTTCTCAAAATGTCCGCATCAGGTGCCGTGGCCAGTGTCGTCTTCGCGCCCTCACCAACCCATCGTAGCACTACTTTGATTGCGGCTTGACTATCTCCGAAGTACACTAGATCTTCATCTCTCCTTGCCATCTCCAGTGCGTCCAGTAACGCCCCCAGCTCCGGACGATTGGAGCTCGTGCCTTCTTCCTCTCGTCCAACCCGTCCACTGCAGTTTTTCTGGTTTCCTGCATCTCGTCTGACGCTGCCTGCTCCCATCGTTCCCTTATGATCCGATCCATCTGCTGCCGTCTGTGCTCCCTTGAAGCCGAGGCCTCCCAGCATTCCTACTTCAGTTCCCTTCCAGTAATCTACTTGTATACCTTGAAGCTCAGCTGTGCATTCGTCTTTGTTTGCTGTCCCCATCCATGCTTCCTTGAGTTCTGCTATCCGTTTTCGATCTACTGTTTGGTCCTGATGTACGACGCACATCATGTGCGACACATTTTCCTTTGTCTCCACACATCCTTTCCTCCACCACCCCTTGGTTCTGGAACCTTTCTGTTGCACCTCTTTTTTGTCCTTGCTCCCTCGCTCTTTCTCCGCCGTTTCCTTTGTCGCTTTCTTGCTGCAGAATACTACTTTGCCTAGCCTCATCGCTGATGTCGTGTCGTCTATTTCCGTGTTGGATTTGCACCACACCACCCAGTCCTTCGACTTCTCAAGTTGCTCGTTGCACGTCTTCTTCTCCTCTTCTGTGAGTGTGTCCCAGAGATACACGGTCGGCCCATCCGACTTGCCCCATAGCTCTGTGCCGCCTCTCGTCGCGTTGTCGAAGAAGGGTGGTAGCGTGATTGCTGTTCCACCGTCGATTCTCCTTGCCTCATTCAGTGCTTGTAGCTTCCTCAACACTGTCCACGTTGGCGTTCTGTATCCAGCTTCTTCTGCTGCTTGTTGCCTTGCTACTTCTTCGCCCACGAATGTGGTCAAGTCGTCTTGTCGTGCTCCATGCTGTTTGAGAAAGTTCCATGCGCCACTGCGTATTGTCCAACTCCGTCCCATGCTCATGCTCGTCGCGAGTCCTTCACTGATGCTTATCGCTTCTCCGTCTCTGCTTTCTTCCCACCTGATTGATTCCACCTGTCCCCTTACATACCCTTTTTTCGACTCGTGCCTTGGTATTTCGTCGTCTAAGAACCAATTTTCTCCGACGCGTATACGTAGGTCCACATCCGGTAGTTTCTTGGGGTCTGCTCGCGCTAGTGGTGTTGAGCACTTTTCCCACTGCCTTTCTCGTCTTCGTTCTCGGACTACGTTTCCCTTTCGTATGTCTCCGTCCTCGTACTCTATGCCCGGTATCCATCTGGTGTCTGGTTGTCGCTGTTCCGGTTCGCTCATCTCCCCCCATTCATCTTGTAGTTGCTGTGCTTCTTCCTTCAGCCCCCATCTGCCCAATCCTGGGTCTTCCGTTTCTCGGCACCATCGTTCGATGAACTCAGAGGCCCGCGGCGCTAGTTTCCTGGCGGTCCGCTTGCCGTCTTTACGGTCTCGTGCTTCTTCCACTTCATTGTCCTCTCGTTCCAGTGCGAAGCCCATCTCTCGTGTCGTCAGCCATAGTCGCTTGTTTGCTTCTGTCATCTCGCGCATTTGTCGTAGACATCCCCGCACCTGCTCCGCTGTCAGTACCACGTCTCCCCCGCTGGGATCATCCTCCAATCCCGCGTACCTCGGGTCCGCGTTCCGGAATAATAGTCCATTCAGTCGTATACCGTTTGGATGCGCCTTCTGGTCTCTCTTGTTCCTCCTTCCGGCGGTCTCCTCCTCGCACGATTTACATTCTGCTCTGCTTTCGCCCGTTCTTGTGAGGTTGTAGTCCTCCGTCAGTTTCGCTGAAAGACAGCGCTTGCATTTCCTGTAGCAAACTTGTTCCTTTGGGGCGTACCACCATCCTGCTTCTCCGTTCAATGGTTCGTCATGCCCCGGGAATAGTTCCTTGCTGAGGAGTAGTAGCTGGTCTGCGTTTTCAGTTCCTGCTATTTTTACCATCTCCTTCACCAGTCTTGCTTCTGTCCATTCTGCTGCTGCCTCCAGCGTCTTGCTCGGCAATGCTTTTACTACTCCTTGGAATTGTAATTGGTCACCTTGCTGAGTGCGCTTGGTGTCCGTGCCGCTCCATCTCACATCCGTGACTTCCTTGACGAAGTTCTCTCCCAGCTTGTGCATGTTGATGCCTTGCTGCCTTCCGAGCTTTCCTCGTTTCCTCTTGCTGGTGTCCTGCTTTTCCGCTTCTATGTATACTAGTTCGCACGCTACACATTTCTCTTCCGATTTTCTGCAGCTGCCACATGTGAGCATGTGGCAGCCGCAGCATCGTGTTTGCTTCTTAGTCATACAGAGTCTACATTCACGGTCTGCTTCTCCTAGCGTTTGAATCATAAAGTCTAAGCCTGCGTTGCGCATCCTGCCTACCTCCATCAGTCTAATGCTCCGTGCGTTGGCACTTCTCCATTCTGGGTGCATCTCTTTCTCTAACTCTTTCCAAATTTCCCACTTTGTCTTACATGCCTCGGCCGGGTGGCCGAGGCCCTCTGCCTCTTTCCGTCTTTCTCTGATCGAGGCCTCGGCTGGGTGGTCGAGGCCCGCTGCCTCTTTCCGTCTTTCTCTGATCGAGGCTTCGGCCGGGTGGCCGAGGCCCGCTGTCTCTTTCAGTCTTTCGCTGGTCATCCATTCTAGGAGCCCTCTGGTGGCTAGTGTCGGTTGCTGTCCTGCATCTATCCTGCTCAATGCTTGTTCCTCATTTCGTTCTAGTCTATTCAGTTGCTCAACTACTTCTGCAATGTTCGTTGCTCTATCTACTGCTCTAGACCGTGCTTCCTGGGTCTCCCGCTTCTCCAGCCATTGCACTAGCGCTTCCGGCATTCGTCCTTCTTCTGTGACAAACCACTCTCCAGCTGCTCTGCACTCTCTCGTTCTGTCTTCTACGCCTATGCCGCTCCAGTCTACTAGATCTAGATACTGTTGGAATTCCTCGTGCACCTTCTTCCGTAGGCCCCTGATCGCTATGGGCACGAGTACCTTGAAAGTCTGCCTGCCGTCACATCCCGCTATCCCCTCTTCTGCTTCCCGCGCTCTGCTACTGGCCTGGTGCCTGATGAAGAGTGGCACCTTGCCCTCGCAAGCTTTGTCTCGCTGTGTCGTGCTGTCCTGTCTGTCTCTCTGTTCTAGTGCTTTCACCCCTTTGTGCCCGCTGTCTGTCAGTAGTCTTGCTCCTTCCCAGAAACTCTTCTCGCAGCGAAAGATCGTGGCCCATTGACACTTGCTCATTCTCCAGATTTGCTGATCGAAGCATACCTGTCTTCCTCCAACTGCTTCCGCTCGCCATCTGAATTTTCTGATGGGTCTCGTTAGCTTAGCCCAGCTGATTTCGCTTGCTTCGGCGGCTTCGCCTTCTTCTGGTATTTCTAGCTGCATATCCAGTAGCTGCATGCACTTGGCGAGTCTGCTCCATGTGTTGTCTCTGATCTCGTCCCATTGCCTTAGTTGCATTTCCTCGGTGAGGTCCTTGAAAGAGTTGCATAGCCACTTCTCCTTTGCATCCTTCAATTCCAGCTTGATGATGTCGTTCGTCAGGTCATCATGTCTCCTGCAGCTCTCTACGTGCCTGACCAGTTCCTGGGCCATAATTCCAAGTGGTGTCGGATACTCGCGACCGCCCTGCTCTTTTGGAAATGCAAAGATTGACGTTGCTGTCTGTTCTGGCAGATGCCATGCTACCTTGTATGCTTGCATCCAAATCTTTTCCAGCTCTTTCAGTTCTCCCCATGACCACTCCACTAGCGCCGCTGAGTATCTAAACAGTCCTGCCCCTTTGCTTAGGAACATTTCTATTGCACACTCGTTCCCTGTGAATGGGTGCAACCTTATGAGTTCCTTCGCCTCCCTTGCAGCTTCAAAGACTTTCTCTTTGGTCTTCGACATGTCTCCCTTTCTTGTACTCCAAAAGCCTAGGTATCTAACTGATTCTGTGTCCTCTGCTTTAGATACCTCGTGGTCTCTATACTTCAGTTTGACTCCTACCTGCTCTTCGCCCAGCACCATGATGACTGTTTTCTGTAAGCTAACTTTGATTCCGCTCCATCTCTCAAACTGCTCTATCACCTTTGTGAGCTGATGCGCACCTGCTCCGCTCTGTGCGAAAAGGGTCAAGTCGTCGCAGAAGGCTAAGTTGTTGAACTGGTCTATCCTGTCTAAGCCGTGTGATATGCCAAATGCCTGGCCTGTGGCTGTGATAAGTCGTACTAGAGTGTTGATAAAGATATTAAACAGTACCGGGGAGAGGACACTGCCTTGTGCCACCCCTGTGTCGAATGTGATATCTGCATTCTCGCCATCATCTGGAGCTATTCTAATCTTTACCCCTTCGTATGTTGCCCGTAGAAAGTCTACGTCGGGGAATCCGAACTTCTCCATTAGCCGCCATAGCGCTGCTTGGTTCATCGAGTTGAAGGCATTAGTGAAGTCGACGTCAATTCTGATGACGGTTTTCTTCTGTCTCTTTGCTTCTTTCGTGATCCATTGCAACTTAGTCTGATTGATGCTCGTTCCTCTGTGTTGCCGATATCCACTCTGCCCCGCTTCGAAAAAACTCGCCCGCTCGACGATGTCTGTTAGCCTTTCCCTGATAACCGATGCAATGAGTTGGTTAAGTCCATTGAGTAGTATGACCGGTCTCCAGTCCTTCGTTTTTTCCGTGGTGGCTCCTCCCTTGTGCAATTTGGATATCATGCCTGCCGTGACAAGTGTTGACATCTTTCTTGCCGGGTTATCGTCTTGCAAGACTTCATTGGCCCAGATCCTCAGAACCTCCTTCTCATTATCCGTCATTGTCTTGATGAGCTCATTTTGAATGCCATCCGGTCCTGGTGCCTTTCCTGTCTTCAGAAAGTTTTGGATGAACTTTTGCCATTCGTTCTCTGTCAGTTTGCCTCTGAGCCTGTCTGTCGTGTTTATCACCCTTTCTGTGAAGATCCCTGCTTCCTCCATAAACGCCATGCACGCCACTATGTCGTTGTTTCCTCGGAAGTTGGATACTCGCCAGCATTGGTGACAGAACCCTAGTAGCTCCCTTCTTTTTGCTTCGACTACTTCCACTGGTAGTCTTGCCTTGAGTTTCACTGAGTTTCCCCAATCCACACTTTTTGGTTCTGGGGCCTTCTCTTTAGACCACTGCGCCTTGAGCTCTTCCCATTCCTGATTTCTGTGCTTGCTTGGTTTCTTCGTGATGACACACGGCGCTTCTGCGTGACATTCCTGTTTCGCGCACCTTGCATATGGAGAGTAACCTTGGGTTTCGTAGTACTGCTCCCACGCTACCTTCATGTCTACTCCCTCCCACACTTGCTCTCGCAACAACACTTGTCTGTCGACAATGCCCTCTGTTTCCCAGTGTTCTGCCACCGTGAGGAGCTCGTACGCTTCCAGGGTGCTTCCCGTTTCTGCTATGACTGTTGTGATGCCCTCGGCCCCGGTGCCTCTGATCGTCCTCACTTCGCTATCTTCGATTGCTTCCTGTGCATCTCTGCGCTGTACGGCCTTCAGGATGTGCTCCTTCCACTCTTCCAATGTCTGTCCCGCTTCTTGGCCCCTCATTCTCCACATTCTGCCCGTCTTGGTGTCCACTCCCTTGCCACCCGGCTCCAGTTGGTTAGTGCTCGTGTCGCTCTTCCCAACTTCTCTGGTTTCGACTCCCGCTGCAGGATAAGGCTTCGGCCGGGTGGCCGAAGCTTTGTCCATTTCCTGTGAGTCGTCTCGGCCTTGGAGTGCCTGCCTCCAGCTCTCGCCCGCTTCCTGAATCGCTTCCGACATTTGCACTTCATGCCCTTGTTGTGTTTTGATCCTGAGTATTGCCACGTCACCCCTCTCAATTGTCATCGTTGCGTTCATTCCGACGCCCTCCGTCTGTTCCTTCCGTTCTTGCCACGTTCTGCTCTGCTCTTCGCTCTCTTTCAGTATCCATATCCATCCTACTGGCGCTTTCCATTCCAGCCCTTTTTGCTCGACTGGCACCCCAATCTTGCCTGTGAACTTGCTTTGTCCCTTGGGCGCGTTCGTGAAGATATGCCATTCTCGATTGTCCAGTTGCTTTCTAAGCTCACGCGTCTGCTTCCCAATGCTGTCTTGCAATGTCGCCTGTAGTGTCGCTATTTTACTGTCTAGCGCTACCCTCCAGATGTTGGACTTGACTATGCTTCGCTGCTCTGCCTCTGTAAGTGTTCTGTCCATATCTAGTTCGAATAGCTCTAGGCTGCGAAGTTCTGCCGCCGTTGCACCCTTTCCACTGCGCGTCGTACTCGCCCGTCGTGCCGCTTGCAGGAGCGCTATCGTCCTGAGCTGCAGCTTTTGCACGATGCTCTTGTTTGCTCCTCTGTGCTGTGGCTGCCCTCGCGATTTTTCGTTTGCCTGAGCTAGCGCGAACGCTGACTCTTTCCTCTCGTTCAGGATTTGCCAGACCCCTTCCTCTGAGTCTTTTCCCTCACCGACATCTTGTAGGATTTCGCCTGCCTTGATGTCCCGCTCCTGATTCAGCCGATCTACGATGTTCTCCATGATCTGCGGGTGAAGTCGTTTGTTCTTGCCCTCCTCTGCCGGTTGTTTGACTTCCAGCCTTCTCGGTCCCAGAAGCTCTTCGCCCACTCTGAACATTGTACGCGCGTGATCGTGCTCTGCCGCTCCGGCCCAATCTGCCGATCCCCACTCCTCATGTTGCGTCATTCCCCAGATGATGATGTGGTCCAACTTGGCCCTCCGTCCTTCATGCACGTCGACCCTTGATGCTGTCTTTGTTGAGATCAATGTGCCCTGATATTCTTCGACGAGCGTCCGTAGTTGTTCATCCACCCGACTCAGTGATTTCTTCGTGCTCTCTGCATATCCGATTCTGTGTCCTGGCCACCCTGCGTTCAAGTCTCCTACGATCATGCCTGCTTGTTGGCCTCGTTCCTGAATCTTGGCTCCGATTGCTCGCCAGACAAGCTCCTGCAGTTCTACGTAGGCGGCTGTGGCCTGATGCATGTTGACGATGAAGAGCGTCTTGCCTTGTTTCGTGACCGCATCTATCCACTGCACTCTGCCTCTGGCCATGTGTGCCATGCTGTGCGTTTGAATTGTCGATGCCCATTCCTTCCTGCTCGACTTCTTCGCGTCGAAGATGCCCGTATGCAAGAAAGTCGCCACTGCAAAGTTCAGCTTGGAGTTCCATCCATGATCTTCCCTCTGCGATTCTGCATATTTCCGATCGAGGCCTACTTCTATGAAGCAGATGTAGTTCCGGTTCAGCGCCTCCAGCTCCTTCTTGACCCGCCGTTGATGTCCCTTGGGGAATCTCAGCTCTTGACAGCAAACTACCGGCATCCCGAGGTCTAGGAGTTCCTGTATGTGTGTGATAGATAGTACATAGCCCAGCGGTCCTAGGTTCCAAGAGCCTACGTTTCCTTTGCAGCCATTCCAGCTCCATCGACCATGCTCCCACACCTCCGCTTGCCAGGCCTGTTTTTTCCACACTTCAACGTCCTTCCATTTCATGTGTGCGTCCTCCGCTCCGCCCGCCATGATTTCCTCTCCGTAGCCCGCTAGCTGCGCAAACCCATCACTTCGCATTTGCTGAATTGCTCCCATGATGTTTCCTTTCTCGCCCTCTCGTTCTATCTGCGCCCATGCCGACGCCTGCTTCCACTCTCCCCACGCTCCTGGCCCATCTCTCATTTGCCACTGTCCTCCTACTGCTCTCGCTCCCGCCCAGTCTCCTCTGTTGTACAGGTACCACCGTTTTTCTCGCTGCATTCTGTTCCCATCTCCTGGAGCCCGTCTTGCAGCTTGTTCCCTGTTCATCCTTCCCGTCTCCGGGCAGTAGACAACCATGAGCGGTCTTGCCTGCTGCACTCCTCCTGTCAGTCTGACGACTGCGCCCTCGGTTGTGCTTGCGTGCCCTTGTGCTTTTGGCCAGGATTTGTCCGTGTTGGTGTCTTGCCAGGATTTCTTTGCGGATGACTTGTTGTGCCTGTCAGTCGTTTTCTGCCAGTCACTGATGTTTGCCATGATTTGTTCAAGATCCTTGCTTTCATCGGTGCCCCTCTCTGTCTCAGCTCCTGCCGCCCGTTCCGTGTCCACTCCAGTCTCTAGCTCTGATTCCTTTTGCCGTTGCCTGCGGCCTCTCTTCAGCTTCCATGCGCCCTCTCCCATTCTGGACATTACCTGTGAACCTCCCTTTCCAGTCTTTATGAGCCGAATGATGTGTTTGATCGGCG
>CALGTP010000406.1 GCA_937902105.1 uncultured Actinomycetes bacterium | reverse complement strand
TTAAGGCGTGCACGACAACATTGCGTAAGATGTCGAACGCAATATGGCCTGCATGCTTGGTTGATGAAAGTCTGCACCGAGTACATTGGGGGCCGCCGAGATGCAGGACCCCCCGACTTTGTGGCCATGGCTTCGTCCTGGAAGCCCGAAAAGTAGTTACCTGGGTGGCTCGGACCTTTTTTGGTGGATCAGTTTATGTTCAGCACAGGCCGCTGTTACGCAAACGTGTTGAACAATCCAGTGACGACTTGCCGTTATTTGGGCAGAGCCGCAAGCGATGCCTTAGCCTGGCACGTGTGATGGCTATCGCAGTTGTTTCGTGGTCGCTTCCCCACAACATGGGTAAAACGTTTAAACGTGTACTTGGCAGAACAACAACAAACGGCACACAAATCTTGATAACGTTTCTAGCCACAATCCGTTATACGCCTCGTACCCAGCAGTCAAATTCAATCCCAGCCGCTGTTGTACGCATTCAGTCCTGGGTGAGTGGTTTCCGACATGAATTTGTTGGCCCAAACTTTGAACTTGGCTACGATGCAAAGCCTGTGTTGAACATTGCTCCAGCTTTGCAGGCTCATGACCAAAAGTGGGTCTGACCAAGTCGTTCGTTCAAAAAACATGCTTTGTTTTTTGCAACACTCCGTCAAACAACCCAGCCAAGTGCCAACTCCTCGCCAGAAGTTACCCGTTTCTCCTTATTGCCGGTGGTTCCTATTCGGTTCGCGCAAACGAGCTTGCATGACTTTTGGCTGAAAGCTGTTCAGCAGTCTTTATCCAGATGGCTGCCTAGTAGTGACCTTGCATGCCTCGGGCAAGCAAGCGTTGTGAGACCCTGATGCTTGATCATGTTCACGCGCATGTTATAACAGCATCATTGAGCGCATACCATGACACACATGGCTGACCTTGCCGCAGACATGTGTTCGAGTTGTCGCAGTCGGACTGAAGGCACAACCTGCCCAGGCCTGTACGTCATTTTGAGTTTCTTGCATGCCGGACCATGTCCGGTTAGGAAGATGGTTTGTAGAACAGCGCGTTCTCGAGGAATGAACTTCAGTCAGTTTTGAAATCCGTTTCCGATTAAGGCCAGCGTTAGATTCTCGTTCGGTCAGTCGGTGCTCCGGGCAAGACCTTTGCATGGTTCAGCAATGGTGGTCTTTCAGCGTCTCAGCTTCCGGCGCTGGTGTCGCATTAACTTCCAACAGCACATTGAGTTGTTTTGTTTTTTGCATTATGTGTTGTGTTCCAAGTCTGCCGCTTTGCAATTGGAGAAGAAAACATGAGTGAACGGAGCGAGTGAAGGCCAAGCCAACTGTTTTACAAAACCACCTAATTATCTATCGCAGCACCGTCTCCGACCTGCCGAGCATCTATGCCTTGCCAATGCCACCCCAAGCCAGGAACGTGGCACTTGTGCATGACACTCCCAAGACAAAACTGCCAGTGGGAATGTCGTTAACTTCACCACCAGTGCCTAGTCACATGTATCCCTACGGAGGTGTTGAAAACACATGTTGCATGAGTCAAGCACGGGGCCTCGAACCCATTTGGCAGTTTTTGAACCCATTCTTGAAAATATCAGCTTGTCAAATGCGCAATCACAGATGCCCATGCTTGGTCAGCACAGTTCTGAACTTCTCATACATGTTAGAACCTTGTGTATTGCTAGCAAGTCAGAATGCTTTGCGTCGTCATCGTTGTCGTTCGGCACGCAAGCGCTCCCGACTTGCCAAAATCAAGCTGCCACGTCACACGATGTTGTTTCCGTTTGACATTTTGAAATCTGGAACTTATGCATTGTGGAGCACGCGTGCGCCTGATCTTAGCATCAACGCATTTCCCGAAACATGGCAAACGCATATTGCACTTCACTGCAATGATCAGCATCTTGGACCTGATGCTATCGACAACACCCAGAAACCTCTTTCACCAATGTGGCTTCAACAAGCTAACTCCTGGTTGGTTCATGTTCTGTTTTGAAATCCAAGCCAGGAAGCTTATCCACGTCGTGAAAAGGGTCGGCAGCCAGAGTCATTGTTGGCATCGGTCTGCAACTACATTCACACTTTCATAGACTAACCGTCGGTCCCTGAGCCAGTTCTCAACGAGACAGCGATGTCACAAGCGGGCAAAGTTTTTACAACATCAATCATGGGTACTTTTTCATCATGCATTACCCTGTGCCTCACTGTACACCCTACCTCGGTCTGCCAATTGCCGGGTTAATAAAGCGTAGCGGGCCAGCAGGTTAATAAAGCGTAGCAGGACCGCAAATGCTTCAACATGCGCCCCAAGGACTTCATGTTGCACAGCCTTGCACCATACAGCGACGAGCGCGCTCAGCAGGACTACTGATAGGGGACACCCCTGGAGGATGCCATTTGAAGCTGTAAACTCTGCGCCGATACCCAGCCCCACCCGAAAATACCGCCTGAGATCACGGTACATACTCCTCAAGGGGCCAGCGATGCGGGCATCCATGCCGAGCCCCCACACAATGTTCGTCAAAATGTTGTGCGGAATGAGGTCGAAACACTTGGAGTAGTCAAAGATGACACCGGCTACCGGCACACCACTCAGCAATGCATCTTCGATACGATGTGCCACCGACCAGAACACATCCTCAGGGGCATGCGTGATCTGTATCCATGTTGGTTGGCGGATGCTCATTCTTCTTGCCACAACTTGACATCAACAAGCCGAGCACATGCCCACAAACGGTACACAGCGCTCATGACTGAAATTGGCCTCATGTCAATGGGATTCGCACCTTCGCCTTTTGGAATTAAGCTCACCAATGCCCTTTGCAAAGGTTTGGGCCAAACACCCGTATCCTCAACCAGATTGAAGAAAGCGGCCAATCTGTCAAGCAAAGGTCGGGGCAAAGCCTTCAGCTCCTGAACGCGCCAGCCCTCCATGCCAGGGGCCTGGCTTGAGCGCATACGTGCAAGAACCTCCCTCAGCCTTTTGCCATCCAAGAGTCCAACACGCATGGGACACTGCGAAACGTGCTTCCTAAATCTGCCCCTAGAAATCCTAATATAAATTATCCTAGAAATTATTGCCCCAAACTGTCAAATTTCAGTTTACATGGCAGTTCCTCATTTGTTTCCTGGTCATCGGTTAGAC
>CALGTP010000405.1 GCA_937902105.1 uncultured Actinomycetes bacterium | reverse complement strand
ACATTGTTACGCGGTACGTAGAGCCACGACTTGGTGACAACGCCAGGATACCAGTGACCCAGCACCCAATTCTCGCGGGTACAGCGGGCACGGACCTCGACGCGGGTACCAACAGGGAATTTGTCGTAGAGGATGAGCGAAGGGGACGAAGGGGGTGACGTAGGGACGCCAGTCGAAGGAGAAGGGTGAAAGCGGAAGCGGCCTTGCAGCCGCAGGGGAGGGGCAGGTGATACCGTAGGCGGCTCGTGAGGTGCAAGCGCCGGAGGATCTCCAAATTCACGGGGAAGGGGGCGTTTGGCGTCGTAAGCTTCCAGTAGCGGTTGGATAGAAGTCAGAGTCGAGCGGGCGCGCCAACTATCATACGAAGAACCGAAACCCAGCCAGCGGACACGATATTCCACGATCTTAGAGTCTGGAGAGCTTGCGAGTGCGCGGAGCTTAGCACTCACCTTTACAACGCGCCTGTCAATAAGACTCTCGACAGCGTAAAGGTCGTCTAAAAGGTGCGACGCGGGCAGCGAAGGGGGCCTGGGATGATAAGGAAGGAGGCGTCGGCCAGTGACTGGCTCTTGAAGGGGGCGACAAGTATCCGTAGCTTCAAGGGAGTAGCGGTTGTGTGGAAGGACTTGAACAACCCGGTACGGCCCGTCTATGAGGGCTTCGGCCTTGGCGTGAACAGCGCCAGAGTCAAAGTGAGATCCACGTTGGACGAGGACAGAGTCGCCCACTTGGAACGAAACGTCAGTAACGCGCGCGAGGTCAAGGCGCTGTTTCGCGTGGAGCGAGTTGAGCTGGAGAGACTTGTTAGCGGCATTCCATACGACTTGGCGCTCACGGAGGCGGGAAGCCACGAACTCAGAGGGTTCAGTTGGAAGGGGTGCGTCGCCGATAAAGAGAGAGTCAAACCCGAGGCGCGCGGACCGTAGATGGTTCAAGAAGAAGGGGGAATACTTAGAGACAGCATGGGTGGCGGAGTTGAAGGCAAGGACTAACATAGGATGGGCCTTGTACCACTTTACCGTCTTATCTTCCACATCCCTGGTCCGTAACATGGTGTTCAACGTAGAGTGCCAACGCTCGACAATCGCAACTATGTTGTGCGTGTAGGCACTGCCGAACTCGATAGAGATACCATGTGACTCGTAGAGATGCTTCAGTGCAGCGGAGATGAGGACACGAGCTTGATCGCTGCGGATCTCACGGGGGCACCCGTACACTTGGACCACCCTAGAGAGGAGGATGTCAAACACCTTCTCAGACGTGAGAGAGTCTGTAAAAGGCTCAGAGATGATTAACCGGGTGAAGTAATCGGCAAAGTCCAAGCAACTGGCGTAGCCATCGACAGCGCGACCATCGCCCACAGAGAATTCATCGACACCCACGACGTCGAACGGGTAGCTGCCATTATCGGGGGAAGAGGCGGGGCCCGAGTTGTGGTGTGGGATCTTGCTGAACTGGCAAGCGTCACAGGTCTTGATGTAATCACTGACTGAGCGCCGCATGTCGGTGTCGGAACCCCAGTGGAAGCGCTGCAAGAGAAGGTCTTGAGTCTTCTGTACCCCGAAATGACCCGCCTTATCGTGACACAGGCGAAGGAAGGCATTCTGGTAAAGAGGGGGGATTACGATACGTTGGCTTCCGGAGCGGGGGCCACCGGAGACAGCAGGGGGGTTGACGTAAAGAAGGGTACCACAAGAAGAGAGATGGAAGGGTTCCCTCAATAGCTCGTTGCGCTCGGCAGACGAAGCGTCAGTCCACGCAGCGGAGAGCCTCCCAAGACTGAGCCACTCGATTATACGCGCCGTAGCGGGGTGACGCGCTTGCTCAGTTCGGATCTCTGAGAGAGAGGGGGGCTGAATAGAGGGGTGGGAAGCGTCCACGGCGGGAGACTTGCTAACACCGTCCTGCTGAGGTTGCACAGTGTTCACACTAGTGACAGGGAAATCGGGGAGTGCGTCTGCGAAGACGAGACATGCTGACTCGAAGAGCGTGTCGAAGGCTGGGTCAGCGCCTACGGGGCGGTCGAGCGGGCTGGTAGGCTGAAGCCGATTCGAAGAAAGGACAGAAAGGACGACCTTGTCCACTGACCCGAACCGCGCGGGTTTTCCGTAGTCGTAGAAACCCCACGAGGGAAACTTCTTAAGCTGAGTGGCAGTGGACTCAAACCCGCAGCGGCGCGACGCGTGGAAGTCAGTCGCCAGGGCGAGCAGGCCGCTTTGCTCGTGATTAGTACCAACGAAGCGACGCAACGACGCGACCGAGGCAGAGAAGTAGCGTGTGAGGGAGCCGCCCTTCGGTGTACCATCAGGCGCGACAACGAAGTCGCCGAGAACCACACACGACTTGAAGCTTAGAGCGTCACTTAAGAAGCGCCCAGTGAGAGGCATGACGGCGAAACTTGGCATCAGGTCGGTGCCGCAGCTTGTCTTAAGGAGAGCGCTACCCGCATAGGTTTCAAAGGCTAGAAGGGCAGCGTTATGAAGGTCTTCGGGTGACGGGGGAGCATCCTTACTTCCGTCGCAATTGCGGGTGGGGAAAGACAGCCTAGAGTTCGGGTCAGTACCGGAAAGCGCGTAGACGAAAGTGTCATCGTGGATGATAAGCGCCGCAGCCACAGGGCGCGTAGCTGGGACACGCGCAAGTAGGACCGTAGGTGCGGGGTGTGGGTGAGATAGAACAATGCGGGTGGTCGCACAAACCAAGGCAAGGCGAGACACAGAAAGTGAAAGCCGAACCCAAACGGTCACCGCCGTATGCAGGGGCTGGTCGACACGATGCGGGGGAACGATGTCGAATACGGGAGTGAGGGGCGGCTGAGCAGAAGGACGGAGCTTCTGACGTAGCTGTTGCAGATGGAGGCGCAAATAGGAGAGGCAGAGCTTGCCGTTGCTAGTAGGGGCAGAGGAGCGCTCAAACGGAGAGCTGAGGACGACCTCGTACCCAGACGAAGTTGAGGCAGGAAGAGAAGCGACTAGCAAGGGGAGAACTGCAACACAGTCAGGTATGCGGCAGATGACGAGCAAGGCGTCATCGATGCGCGACAGCGGCTTCATATGCGAGTTGATAGCTTGCGTCAAGGGCTTTACTGGCGGTCCCATCGTTGTGGCCCAGCCACGCTTGGCGCCGTTGAGGAGGCACGTCATTGATAAAGGATCCCACCCAGTTGGGAGCGACAGACGGTCAACGAGGTCTGTGGGAGGGACAATTTCCGACGAGGGGAGAGACATGGACTGGTCCACACGAGAGCAAAGCATAACGATACGAGTCCCATCCGTAAGAGCGTAAACGGCTCGCGCCGGAGGGCGGTAGAACGAATGGAACGAGGACTTGTAGAATTGAACAACTTGCTGCGCAGAGAGCTGGAAGCACAGGTCGAGGAGGTCGAGTTCGAGCAGCCGTGCGCGGAGTTGGAGATAGGCTCTATTGCAATACGTCGTATCTTGGTATGCGTACTCGAAGGCAACATACGGCAACGGGCGGAAAGACCACAGATCGGCGTGGGTAAGTCCGTAACTCGCTGCGAAATCCTCCATCCCATCCTTATGCGGCATGTGGACAACGCCTTCACCGAGTACGGCCTCGAGGACTGTCTTGAGTCCACGTTTGACGCCAGGGAGACGGGACTGCGAAAGGCTGTCAGCGATGGCAGTGTCAAAGACGCGGCAGAGACTTACGTTGTATTGAATCTGAAGAGCACTAGCATCGCCCTGAAAGCAGTGCATGACCTTGACTATACCAGGGTTCTCGAGGATTTCACGGAGGCCCCCACCAAAGGCAACGGAGCCTTGAGTGAAGATGTCTAAGACATAGACGAGCGCCGGGTGTTCGTCATCTACCGCGTCAACACACAATTGTGCCAAGCCAATGAGAGGGCGAGGACCACCAAGACGTCCTTCGAGATCCACAGAGATGCTGAGGTCGGGGAACTTCTTAAGGCGGATGAGGATGGTCTGCAGAGCTGCTAAGACGTCGGTAGCGGTGTCGCAAAGTGCAGGACCGTTAGGGGCGTCCGCGAGGCGCGGTATTGGCGGGTGGAGGAGGGTCGGAGGTGTGGACGAGGTCACACACACACGCGCCAACCGTGAGCACAGGTGCGCCCGCCATGCTTGCCCAATAACATAGGCGGCACGGGTGCGGTGCACGAGAGTGGCCACAGAACCGAGACGTCGTACAGGGTGGCCTTGCTGAATAGTAGATCGCAGAAGGCGAAGGACCTTAAAGTCGTCGGCCTCGGCCAAGGGGGCGGATTGAGCGCGACTCAGGGGGGTGAAGGACGTACGGCTAACAAGGCGGGTGGCACTCTCAAGTAGGGGGGTTGGTGACGGGGGTAGAACAGCGATGAAGTAATGAGTAAGGCCACCACCAAGTCGGCGCTTGAGAGGAGTCGCAGATTTCAAGGCGGCGTGTACCCAAAGAGCTTGAGGGTAGACGCGAAGGAGGTATGAGTGCAGCTGTGACCTATAGTCGCATCGAGAATTGGGGTCATACAGAGTAGAGGGGAATTGAAGATCACGGCCCCGATGTTCCAGGAGGCAGGTGCACTCGGAATTGCGTTGAGCCTGAAGGACAACTGCAGCGACACGGTGTGCCTCACGTTGAATAATGGCTCGAGGGCGCAACTGTGTCCTGCCGGTCTCGTC
>CALGTP010000404.1 GCA_937902105.1 uncultured Actinomycetes bacterium | reverse complement strand
CAGGACGTGTAGGCGAGGCGGGAGCAGGTCGGTTGCCGAGGGCAAGTTGGCGTGCATGCGATTCGACAAGAGACGCGTAGAAAGCAGGGCCTTCCATGGGCTTCTTCATCCACTCGTGCTCAGGGTGAGTCATGACGTGGAGTTCAATATGTTTCTTGAGCCACTTGCATTGTGCCTTGTAGTGATAGACAGCAACGTGCGGTGGGCTAGGGTTCTGTCGGGACGGCGGCTTGTTATTCGTGTAGTCCTTGAGAAGGTCCTTGTATTCAACGCACACCGTGAGCTTGGAGAACCACGGCGCAAAGGGGCACATGGGGCACTCCACATGCGAGACGAGTCCATTTTTGTGGTTGATATTCCAAGGCTCACCAAAGTCGACATTAGCGAGCAAACCAGCCTCTTGAATCCGCTTCACGTCGAGACACTGCTTCATGCCGGTGGGGAGAGGCTTACTCGGATTAAAGGGTGGAAGTTGAGCGCCGGGAGCAACAGCGCCGAAGAAGACCGCGATTCCAGCAGTATCCTCAAGGGGCGGGCGCGTCTTGTCGACTTGAGATTGCTCGAGAGCATCACCAGGACGCGGAGGGCGAGGCGACGGGGAAGTGGCCGACAAAGCCTTCAACCGCTCAACCTCAGCCTTGCCGGCTGCAACCTCACCTTGTAGGCGCTCGCAGTTGTTACGCAGAGCAGCAACGTCAGCAGAGTCAGGGGCGCCGTGTTCCGTGTACGCGGCAGCAGCGGCAGGCGGGGAGAGGGCCATTCGCCGAGGCGCAGCAGGGGCAAGGTCTCCAACTTTACGCACAGGTGAGCGATAAGCTCCTTTAAGTTTAGGCCGTCTCTCCAGGTCGTCAAGGAGTTGTTGAGGATTGAGGTTGAGAGTTGTCGAGTAGAGTGTAAAAAGCTCAGCCGCGACGGAATCAGTACCATCCTCACGCATGCACCGCTGGAGAGTCTGGACGATTTGGCGCAAGAATACTTGAGTAGCGTCCATGTTGACTGGGGCGGAACCCTTATGGCCAGAAGAGTTAAACCGCTGGAAGAAGCGGTGACGCTCAGCAAACCGTTTGAGGTCAACAACGTAATCCACCCAAGGGACAGAGTGCAACCAGTGCATAGAAGAGAAGTCGTTGTACGGGTCCGAGACCGTTTGCGAGAGGTAGAAGTTGTCGAGCATGTGGAGAAATTGCATGAGAGCTTCATCAGCGTCATCATCAGTATCATCACGATGCGACATGGAATGCAAGAGAAACCGTTGTACCTCGTCCAGCGAGTAATGCAGACACCCCTTCGGCGGAGATTTCGGAAGAGTGGATTCGAGTTGTTGCATGACATACTGAGTAGCTTCCTTCTTTGTAACTGAGTCGTTCACACCCTTGGTCAGAAACAGCCGGGCGAGAGCCTCGTGAAGACTTGGACGGCAGAGGCGGTACGAATCCGGGTCAGTAAGAACGCGCTTGGCGTCGGCCTCGAATTTAGTGACGGGGTTGGAGAAGGTCTGGGAGCGCGTGTGAAATTCACGGCTCTTAAGTAGTTGGACGCAAACCTGGTGCAGATGAGCCGACCATGCGGCAGGAGAGTTGGTCGATCCGTCCACGCGCCCCGGCGGGGGAAGGCACCCATACCATGCGGGTGGAGACATAAAGTTTTCAGCCAAACACTCACGAACGGCATTCTCGAAAGTAAGGTTCTTCAGATCGACACGTGGGGGAGAAGGGGGTACCTCATCCAAGGGGGAGCGGCGACCAGGGGGAGTGGAGCTCGTCGGAGGCGGCGAGACACCATGAGCACGAAGAGCCACAGCGACAGCCGCCGCAACCCGGGCCTCGAAATCAGCAGGGGAAGTAGAGGGCTCGAGGGTCGGCGGCGGAAGTGGTGAAGTAGCGGGTGCGAGACCGTGGGCACCGGGTTCGCCGTCAAGGGGCTCGGTGCCAGGCGCAGAGGCATGAGTCGCGCGAGTACCATGAGCGTGAAAGCGGTAGGCGCCCGCAGGGTGAGAGACAGAAAGCTCGTATGCATCACGATGAGAAGAATCGGTT
The DNA here is from genome assembly GCA_937902105.1 of uncultured Actinomycetes bacterium. GTDB lineage: Bacteria > Actinomycetota > Acidimicrobiia > Acidimicrobiales > Ilumatobacteraceae > Casp-actino8. The sequence continues at coordinate 1,818 of CALGTP010000404.1, read as the reverse complement.
GACTGGCCCACACCAGGCAGAGCTTCAGTGCGCCCCGAGGTAGGGCGCTTCGACGGGAGGTCGAAAGAGACAGATGGAGTACGGTGGACGGTAGCGCTAGCAGAATCACGTTCGTGTGTGGCACGCCCATCGTCGAGCACCACACCGTCCACGCGTGCAGCGTCGCGCACATCAGGAGGTGTGGGTCGTGGTGAAGGGCGAGCACGTGGTACTCGGCGTGCCTCCTCAGCGTGGTACATATCGACTGAGAGTCGCACGACAGCCATGACGGACGTGTAAATGGACTTGTGGTGTGAGGCGCGGGGGCCATAAGGGACGAAGACTCCGGAACTGGGTTCCAAGCAAATATCCAGAGCACGGTCGAAGATAGTATCCCAAGCGTCCTCGGCCACGCCGCTTGGGTTCAAGGACGATACGTCGCCCATTTGAATCGTCACCATCTCTTCGCTGATGAGTAAAACGAGGAACTGATAGAATGAGAGGTGGCAAGACGAAGGCATACCATGACCATCAAGTATGGAAGTAGCGTGCATGCCAACAAGTGAGTCCTTGAGTCCGTTGACGTCGCACACACCGGTCTCGAGTTCACGCACAACCTCCTGCAACGGGGGTCCATAGCGTTGGAATATGAGAAGTATGACGTCCGTGGTGATGAACATGATGAAAAGGCGTGCGACGGAGGAGAGGTCCATGGAACGTTCAACAATGAGATCACGGATAGCGTCGAACTGACTAGAGGTAACCTCGCAACGGCCGGCGGGCCATCGGTCATCTCGTCGATCAGAGGAGGAACGTGGGTAGGCGCGGACGCGAGCCGCGTTGATAGCCTGGACAGTTTCGTGGACAACCTCATCTTGTATTTCCGCAAGGCGGGCAGCACTTGGGGGGTTAGACAGGGTTGAGGACGCGAGTAGCGAAGACTCAGTGGTAGGAGAAGTAGGGCGTCGAGCAAGCGGTGTTGGGGGCAGACGGTGCGCGGCGTCAGTAGCGGACGAAGGCGACGCGCCAGAGGCAACATCCAGAGGGTCGGCCGAAGCCAGGGTGCCGAGTGAAGATGGCGAGATGAGGGATACAGCACGCTCGCTTGCGATAGGGACAGAAGATTGCAAACGAGTCGAGATGTGACCATCGGTCGTAGTGGCCGAAGCCGAGGTGCCGAGAGAGGATGGCGAGAGGGCAGATGACAATGCGGCAGCGTGTGGCAGTTCGATAAGCTGTCTGTCGCTACCGAGTGCATACCACCGGCTAGTGCCCACTGAAAAGAGAAGCCCGCATGGGTGGCGTACAAATGGTACGTGTGTAACGGGGCAAGATTCAGAGAAGAGGGTATAGCCTTCCGAGATTTTGGACGAAACGAGCGAAAAGAACGCCTCGACTGTAGGTTGCGCAATGCGCTGAACGAAGGGGTTGGCCGAAGCCGGGGTGCCGAGTGAAGATGGCGAAGAGAGAGGTACGACACGCTCGCGTGCGATAGAACCAGAGGATTGCAGGCGAGTAGGGACGAGACCATCGATCGTAGTGGCCGGAGCCGGTTGCGCAGAGCGCGGAACAGAAGGGGTGGCCGAAGCCGGGGTGCCGAGTGAAGATGGCGAGGCGATGGGGAAGTCGCGCTCGACTGCTGCAGGGACAAAAGATTGCAAACGAGTCGCGGTGGATCCATCAAACGAAGGGGGTGGCGCGCCAGAAGGGGCAGTGCCGGTCGAGGGGTTGCCAGAGACGGACCAGTCAAGAACAGCTGGTGTCATGTAGGCGGTGTCGTAGGGTGTCGCGTTCCTCGGAGAGGCCGATGATGGCATGCGAGAGTCGAGACCGTAATGC
>CALGTP010000403.1 GCA_937902105.1 uncultured Actinomycetes bacterium | reverse complement strand
GCGTAGGCGTGGTACGTGTCATCTTGTGGAATCGCACCAAATAATGTCCCCCAACTCTTGATGCCCAATCCCTGAAAGGTCCAATCAATACCACCGGAGTAATACACACCAAAACGCAAGCCCGCATTGCGTGCCGCATCGGCACACTCCTGCACTAGATCGCGCTGTGAAGACCACTTTTCGCCATGTACCGGGTTCGGCGTTTCTGATGGCCACATCAGCACACCATCGTGATGCTTAGTCACCATCACACAATATTTGGCTCCCGATGCTGCGAGAATCTGCTCCCAACGAGAGGCATCCCAACCCTTGGCCGCCTCGAGAAAAATATTCACGAAAGTTTCGTACTCACAATTTCCCCACACCTTGGCATGATGCTCTGCTGCGGGCGAACCTGGAATGCTGATCGAATTCCAGTACCACTCCGCATACGGTGTGTGACTAAATGCTTTCTCTTCGCCTTCTTCGCGAGCCAATGTAAAAGGATCTTTGCCGACAGGCGCAAATGCTGGGACAGAACCCACCGTCCAGTGCGAAAAAATACCAAACTTGGCATCTTGAAACCAGTTTGGTACTTCGTGTTGCGACAGCGACGCAAAAGTTGGTTCGTAGTGTGTCATTTTTCCCCCGAAAAACGATGTTCTTCTTGAGAACAATCACAACCTAGTCGTTAGGAGTCTCGGGCGGAAAGCCGTTCTTCTGTTCGCCGCACGAGAGTTTCACGTTCATGGGCTGTTAATGGCCGCGCGGTGCGAATATTCAAATCGATCCGAGCCACACCAGCAATCGGAGTCGCCAAGGTGATGTCATCAACGAGGAGCACTTCAGTAAGATTCCTGCCACCTGCTAATTCTCGAATTGTTTCGGCGGCCATCGTCGCGGCTTCACTGCGCTCGGTGTCCAATGGCACCTGAATGGAAATCTTTGTCTGAATGGGTTCTTGGCTGAGGTTGCGAACCGAAATAAGAGCAATGTGCGGAAGGTGCACGGTGCTGTAGCCATCTCGCAGACGAGTAGACACCAATCCAATATGTTCGACTGTGCCCCTCAGACCATTAGGGAGACCATTAGGGAATACTCCGGTGATCTCAATTTCGTCACCGACGCCATAACGGTCTTCAAGCAGGACCGACAATCCGGTGAGATAATCATTCACTTTTTGTGATGCACCGTAAGCAACACCGGCACCTAAAAACCCTGCGCTTGACAAAACTAATGGACCATTGAGGTTCAAGATATGGAAGATGGCGATCAGCACACCGATCCAAATCAGCACGGCTAAAAGATGATGCAACATCCGTGATACAGCATTAACACGTTGGCGGCGGCGATTTTCGCCGACCTCTCCTTGTTCCAAATCCTGATAACGGGCTCGAGTGCGCCACCATTGTGAGGGACGAGAGAGACTCCGACGAGCGATTGAACGCACCACCCTACGTAATACGACATGTGACAGGCGGGTTACAATAAATGCGCCGACAACAACAAGTAACACAATCACCGGACGCGAAATTGCTTCACCTGTGGACACATGTTGATCGGGCGTTGGATTCAGGGTTGAAATAAAACTCAGCATCATGACTCCTTAAGTGTGCCGTCATTTTCAGGTGTTCTGACTGATAGTCACAAATCGTGTAACCATGCAGGCAGATCAGCGATTGTAGCCAGTTCCCCAAAACGCTTGCTGGGCATCGGATGCTCGGTTTTTTCCAGTTCCCACAGCACCGGATACGGGATATGAACCGCATGACCACCGAGTTCAAGAATCGGGGAAATATCGCTCTTGACCGAATTGCCGATCATGCACACTTCTCGTGGATCAATATCAAGATCGTTGAAAATTCGGCCATACGTCGCAATATCTTTCTCTTGAACAACTTCAACATGTTCAAAGAAGTCCTTGAGACCACTTAGTTCGATTTTGCGACTCTGATGCATCAGGTCACCTTTAGTAATCAGCACTAGACGATATTGCTCTGCCACGACGCTCAAAATCTCAGGCACATCATTCAACAAACGCACTGGAGCGAGTAACAACTCACGTCCCATGTCAATCAGTCGTGTCAATATCGCCGAGGGAACATTGCCATCTGTCATCGATATCGCTGCCTCAACCATTGACAAGGAGAATGCCTTCACTCCGTATCCATATGTTGGCAGATTAATTCTCTGGGTGTTTGTCAGGGTCCCCTTGATATCAAAACCAGGAGCAACATGTGGCGCGAGCAATTCGTAGTAAGCCAATTCGGTGGCGTGAAAGTGATCTTCACTGTGCCACAAAGTATCGTCGGCATCAAAAGCTAAAACGTGAACGGGTTTCATCATGTCAATTCTGTATCGCTCACTAAGAAAGTCTTCAACGATGAATGGCGTTGAGATAGTTGTACACAGTAATGCGCGATACGCCCATGGCATCGGCAACATCTTCGACCGCGCGACGCAAAGTAAAGGCTCCTCGGTCATCAAGCAAACGAATCGCCAACTGCTTTTGTTCACGATTCATATTCGGCAACTTCTCACCCATCTCGCGCTCCACAGCATCAATCAGGCGTTCAAGTGCACCATGAAGATCTGGAAGTCGCACAACTGCAATGAGTTCGCCTTCATGAATCAAGGGGATATCAGCAGGTTCAATGAGGGATGCATCGACGACTGAACATCCAAGCGCCTCAACGAGAGGTCGCAGTGTTTTGAAGACTGGATGCGACATGTCAAGACCTGACTCGTGCACTTCAGAGGAGGTCATGATTCGATCCGTCCGATTTGTACGGTCACAAAAGTGGCGCCTTGAGCGTAAGCCTCGCGCACTAAGTCGGCCACTGCTAAGGAAGTTGTTGATTCATCAGCGTTGAACTCTGTGGCAAAAGGTCCAAACTCCACAGTGACACCGTGGGCTTCAACCGCAGCGATAGCTGCTAAAACGTGAGGGCCAGGATGACCTTCAACAAAGGGCTCAACGGTGAACTCAACGTGTAACACGCCTCTATCGTATTGGGTGATTAGGCCCCCATGACACGCCTGAGCTCATTAGCCCTCATCAAGCAATCTCTACCAGCTAAGTCAAAGGCTTCGCCAAGGCGGGTGAGTGCCATACGAAAGGATGCCTGCCAATCCTGCTCAAAAGCCTGCCGTGCTGGACCCGTCCAAGTTGTTGTCGCTAGAGCCGAAGTCACGGTTGCCATCAAGGCCTCAATATCGGTGCGCTGGCGACTCAGAGTGGTGCCCAAATGGGTTAACTGCTCGGGGTCGGCGCCAATCATCCCGCCAAATGCATACTGCGACATCTTGTTCCTTTCTCGACTGCCGCGACTCTCACGGACCTCACAATGTGGGAATGAGTCCGATCACTCAGGCGACTAAAAATCAAGCAATGGCAAGAGCAACGCCAAACTGTCAGGCAGGACTTTCTCTCGGCGGATTAACTCATCTAAGCCATCGCGATGGACCCACCAGGCCTCTGCCACCTCACCATCATTGAAGCTCAACGGGCCCTGCGCTTGAACAATAAAACACCTTCCCAGCAGGGTTAATTGGTCATCTTCGTAGGCGCGAAAAATGCCCTCATCAAGTGGCTCTAATGGCACATCTTGAATCCCGACTTCTTCATTCAGTTCACGAATTGCAGCGGCAACATAACTCTCGCCAGCGCTGACAACACCACCCACGGCGATATCACACCAGCCTGGCCACACATCCTTGTGAAGTGAACGTCGATGTACCAACAACCGACCGGCGCCATCCATGACAGCAATAAAAACCGCCCGATGCCGTAACCGATTTTGGCGCATCTCATGTCGTGAAACCGTAGAGATCACGACATCATGTTCATCAACGATGTCCACCATTTCAATGACCTCGTTTTGCATCACCGTTATTTCTTAGCACGCTCATTGGCATCTTCTGGTAGGTCTACGATATGGGCATGGCCAATCCAGCAGATATTTCTACTCTCGC
>CALGTP010000402.1 GCA_937902105.1 uncultured Actinomycetes bacterium | reverse complement strand
GCCTGTAGCAACCACCTCTTTTGACGGGACTCGTCACTCATTACATGAGATGATCGTGAACCCATAATCCCATATCCACTCAAAGTGTGCTTTCAAGAATGAGTTGACACCATTCAACAACCTCAGCGCGAATTGCCGAGCTCTGGAAGAGCCCCGAAGGAAGAATCCCATGCCTGCCATGAAAATCAGCGTCCCGAGTCCCCTCCTGGATCCTATCCAATGAACAAACAACGAAGCACGAAGGGCCATGCTCCTAGCCCACTGCTTGAGGAGTACAGCAGCCCATGCTTTCTGAATAACCATATCTGCGTCTGCGGTCTGGAGAGCTGAGAATGACGTGTTCATTGTGGGTAAAGTGTCTGCGAAAGCAGTGAGCAATGCTAAAATTTGCTGCCTTTCCTTGGAGACATCAATGTCCCAGGCAGCCCACAGTGGGTTCGCCCAAGAGGGCGCAAAGGAGACGTACAGGAATGTGTATTCAACGGAGATGTGGCCAGAAACCAGGCTGATGGCTCGACCTGATCCCCGCCAGTAAGTGCTCGTAGGGATCAAGTTTTCTGTAATTGTTTCAAGCAAGGGCATGCTGAAGCCCACTGAACTTGCCAAGCTGCTCCACATTTCATGTACCTTTGTTATGTTGCACCGGGTGGCCATTTTTCCTGCTGGAGTTTTGAGCCACCGTGTCATAACGTCCCCGTCATCAAGGATGACCCTGCCCACTGTGCGCTCACCATTAACTTCCCTCAAATCCACTCCCCTCCAAGCCGTTTCTGCTGCATTGAGGGTAGTGGTAGTGATGGCCAGCAAAGCATTGCTGGCCACAGCTGTGACATCTGTGCCTGTGTCCAGCAAAACAGAAGCTGCCCTGCCTGCAGAATCTCCAACATTAGCAATGGCTGTCAAGAGTCTGGTGACCTGGCCCAGGGGGCCATCTTTGCCTGTGCATGTTGCAGCCAGGAGCAGCAGGAAAACCAAAGTGGAGAAGTGTTTCAGGCCCTTCTGAAGTGAGCCTGCTGCCTTCCACCCACGTGCCAAGAAGCTCGGTTGTCGCCTGCCCCTATTTGGGAAACCGGAGCTTAGCATGCCCAGAGGTGCCGCCCTTGCCGCTGCCTTTGCCTTTGCCGCCGGCAGCCCTTGGCTCAGCTGAAGCGGGTCTGGGCCCGTTCTTCCTTGCAGGGATTGAAGATGTTCTGATGGAGACCTTCCCTGCAAGTGCTGAACCAATGGTGTCGGTGTTGTTCCGCGCCGTGCGCGAGCTGGCGAGTGCGGTTGGGGAGGCTGTCCTCCTGGCCATACCATCCCTGGATGCTCGTAGAGACCGGTCGTGGGGTGTTTGATGAATCCCTTTGGAGCCATGGCGCCTCTCAGCAAGGAGATGTTCAATCGTGAAATAACTTGCAAAGTTTATGGTGCAAAACTCAATAGCTGATTGCAGACCAGTCAAAGACGCCCAAGCGCTGATCTGAGCTGCAAGCACAACATCCAAATAAATTTTGAAAGAGGTTTCAGAACCCCAGCGGCCTTCACTCCTAACTAGGTCAGGAGAGTCCCCCAGAGCTACCCTCTCGGATGCAAATCCTGCTCGAGGGCTGTGGGGGGTGATATGTAAGTTAAGGCCAAGTGAAGATGTGATGCCATGCATACCTTGCAAATATTCATGATATGAGTAAGGGAAGAGGGAAGAACCAACTGGAGTGATATCTAACAATCTGCAGAACACTGTTGCAAGTTCAGGGTCTGTAGCTGGAGTGAAGTAAGCAACTTGTTCACGTTTGACTTTGGTGCCAACATCAGCTCCTAACCTGAAAATGTATCTTCCTCCCCCAAATTCTGGTTTCAGCACATGTTCTGGAAGCAGTGCGAGCAGTTCCGAAGGACGAAGGCCTGTCCTCTGTTGTAGTGCAATGCCTATGCCTAAACGCGGCCGGCCACTAGCAGAGAAGTGGGCCCCATATAATTTAGCACCTGCGGAAATTAGCGGAACCGTATGTTTTGTAGGGGATGATGCAATTAAACCGCTGGCAACTCGCTTTGCCCAAGTGAGATGACCTCTCAAAATGGGCATGAAAAACTCAAGGGAAGCAATGGTGTAATTAAGGTTGAACTTGGAAAGCTTGCGGTCGTTTTTGTACTGAACAACCAATGCATCAAGTTCCTGCCCTGAACTAGGGCAGTGTTCATTATCAATCAGCCATTTAACAAATTGATCCAAGCTCTTTTGGTACTCAAGAAGAGTGCGAGGCTTGACCAACAAAGCATGGTCGGGGTCAAGCCTTCTAGGCCAACATGATAGCAAAGAAGGAGCTGTCATCTATATTAATCGTGACAACCAATCTGCTGGCATTCTACAGCTTTCTACCCAAGGAAGTATCAATGAAATGCGTGCTACAAGTGCTGCTGCTGTTTTCTTTCTAAGTAGGAAATTGATAGGCCAAGAGGAGCTCCTGCCTTTTGTTGCTGATCCTGAAGTGGTTGAGTTGTCATTGAAAGCAAAGTAAACACGATCATGGCAAGAAACAAAAGCCCCTGTTTGTTGCAGCATACGCACAACTGCGCGCAGTTCGCCAAGGTCGATGTGGTCTTCAGTCCACCATCTGCCAGCCTGCATTGCGTGCCAACGTACCAG
>CALGTP010000401.1 GCA_937902105.1 uncultured Actinomycetes bacterium | reverse complement strand
ATATATATATACAGCTATATAGATATCATGGTCGTCGTCGTCGTCGTCGTTCTTGGATAGTTGTTTGAATAGCTCTGTGACTCCCCAAGAATGGATCATCAATCATGGGTTTAGTAAGGATTTTAATATAAAGTGTCATTTATTTTCTATTCCTTGGGGGTGGGGTGTGGAGTCCATTCAACAAAACATATGAGAAAGTGTCATACACACATGTAGATGAATGATTAAGGCCCGAAGTTGCAGCCGATTTTTTGCTCATGGTTGCCGAGTTTGGCGCTCTACCCAATTCGGGTAAGACGTATTTTATCCCACAAATTGGAAGCAGTGATTGTGTGCAATTTTTGCTGTCGCATGGATTCATGGAGGATATCGGTTGCAGTCACATACGTATCACTGTAAAGGGCAGAAACACTTGTCTTTCACTCACCGAAACTGTTTCAGGGCCACACAGTCTGTTGGATTTTGCTCGTGAGCCATTGCCAGATGCCGATGAAATGACCAAGTTCGAGTTAATGCTTGCGTTGTCCAAGAATGGCTGGACTGATTCAGCTGACAAAAAATCAAAATCAATCGAACCATACAAGCCTGGCAGTGCCAAGGTGTGGTACCATGGGTCTGGCAGCTTTCCGCAAGTGTACCTGCGAGTTTTGCTAGCTGCTGACGACTTCTTTCAGAAAGGTGTGTCGTGCATTCATCACTTCCAAATCAACGCATACTATGATGCACTTTTGAGAGCTTCGACTGAACAGTTGCTGCTGGTCCTTCCAAATCAAGTATTAGCTGACTACAAGCGCATTTTTGCCAAAAGTAAACAGCACATTTTGAATCTAGAAGAGGAGCGAGGACAGCTGTTACTAAACAACAAGATTATAAGTTTCGTATTTGTTTCAATCCTTTCACATGGACGCCTTGTACTTTTAGGCGGCACTACCTGGTGACATTTACTCGCATTAGCTAGTCAGGCATCGAGGATGTCGATGCTGGCGGTCGCAGCCGTGGTCGTGGTCGTGGTCGTGGCGCTGGCATTGCTGATAGACAGAGATTGCCGTCGCACAAACCCAAACCCAAACCACGAAAACTCAGAACTATTCTTGATGCTGTCATTGGCGACTGGATTTGACTAAATTATAGTTTTAACAATGTTTGTTTTTTTGCTAGCTATACCGCAGTGCTGATGTTCATTGCCTTTCAGCAATTCAGCAGCACTCTCTTAAGCATCCGAAAGGCATTGATGACACAGAGCAAGAGCTAGCATCTGAAACAGAAAGCCAAATTGACACTGACAGAGCTGCCGAAGTGATTGAAGAAGCTGATGAGTTTTCAGATAATTGTTCAAATGGGTCTGCCAGTTGTGGGTATTCGCCGTCCTATGCGCCGTCAAACTTATCTCAAGTGTCACTTCATGATGAACTGTTTGAACATCATGAGGACCCTGATGCGGATGGCCATGGCTATGAGCATCAACCCATACCAAGGTCGGTGCCCAGACAGGTTCAGCACCAAACTGTGCCAGCACATCCAGCACGTCCTTCATCAATACTCGATGAATCTACTGTTTGGGTTGCTGGCCATTTTGCTATTATAAAGCGGTTTCACCAAGGTGTGTTATCCTAAGTTGCCCATGAAATATATGCGCTGTTTGAAACACCAGCCGCTTTATCGTTTCTCTGTCGGATGTTGTGTACTTCATTCTCTGAGTTTGAGTCGTGTAAGGTTGAAAGCTACTATACGAAATGCACAGTGCATAGCCCAAACGAGCATGGCACTGCATGCGGTAAATCTATGAATATCAATCGTCCTGATCAGCAGACAGTGATTAAGCGAATGACATGGTGGATTTTGCAAGGACCATCATTTGAAACTCAAACGAAGCAACATAACAACTATTACAACCCCTACCTACTCACACACATTCTTTACCATTTAGTTTCAACAGGTGCGGGCATCATCATAGTAAACAAGTTCATGAATCATTCCCCTGGCCCTTGGCCATGGCCCAGGATTCCTCATGATACAGAGACCTGGCGAAACAGACGAGCAACTTCGTCGTCGTCATGTTACCCTAGTGTGGGCCTAAGACTGTTCAAGTCAGGTGTGACATGCAGCAAAAACTAGTCTGAGTCTGTGGCTGACAGTTTGTGTGGCAATTATGAAAGTTAGTAGTGCTGCTCAGGATCCGCCAATGGATCACGATGACCTTGGTTCGGACACCACAGAACTGGAAGATGTAATTCTGCACTATGCAAGACTTCGCGGCATTATCGATTGATTCAGATGTAGGGTCGTAACAAATGAGCCACCAGAGTCTGAAACATGTTGTAATATGGTCGGGCATCCTGGCCATGAAGCACTTTGTTGATTCCCTATGATGCTACTTTGTGTGCTCTGTGCCAAGCGGTTGCAAATAGGTTGTCCCACGTGTTGCGTGCGACATCTCTAATCATCTAATCGCAAGGTATGTGCTGTGCTTGGTGATATTTTTGAGCTGCGTCAGTTCAGCTGGCTGATCAATAGGAGTCAATTAGTTAATTTTGAGCACCGTAGTCATGTGTCACTCTGATCATCTAATCGCAGGGTGGGTGTTTGGTTACATTTATGTGCTGGGTTAGTTCAGCTTGTTGATGGCACAAGTATAATCCCTGGACTCAACGGGTACATGCTTGCGGAGTTCTTTTCGGTAAATCCGATAGGGCACTTAAAGGGCCTGACCTTGGACAATTTCCTTGGCTAAAGGCAGTGCCGGGCTCCGTTTAACGCCCGTTTAGTCTAAGGAGCGATGACCCCAGGACATCAGTGAGTACATGCTTGGGGAGTTCTTTTCGGTAAATCCGATAGGGCACTTAAAGGGCCTGACCTTGGACAAATTCCTTGGCTAGAGGCAGTGCCGGGCTCCTTTTAACGCCACTCATGTCTTGGGG
>CALGTP010000400.1 GCA_937902105.1 uncultured Actinomycetes bacterium | reverse complement strand
GACTGGCGCGAGGTGACGACGATGGATACCCGGGTCAACCTCTACCGCTGGCGCATCGCTGACCTGATCGCAGAGAAGAAGCCTTTCATCGTCGTCTTTGGTACGCCACAGCATTGCACGATTTGTGTTGACCAGCTTAGCCGTGTTGCCATGGTGGAAGAGAAATACGGGGAGCGCTTCGCCTTTATCCACGTTGACGGCTACAAGGACAACGATATCTGGGTAGCCTGGGGCGTTAAAGGGGAGCCTTGGACCTTCGTAGTGGATGGCCGCGGACAAGTTCGCCATATCTTCCAAGGACAGACGGAAACATCCTTGCTCGAAGATCAGGTTCTTAGTCTGTTGGGAGGTGCGGTATGAATCGTTGTAATTTATGGTCTTCTGTGGTGGCGCTTACTTTGGCTACAGGTTGGGCTAGTCCTATCTGGGCACAGACCACGGGGTACACCTATGTCAAGATGTCTCTCACTGTGCCGTGGACGCTTTACTTCGTTTTTCTGGGCTGTGTCCTAATCCCATTCGTATTAATGATAGTTCTAGCATGGCGAGGCACGCCAAAAAACCATTCTGTCGGGAATGCAGCTGCCGGCAATGAAATAGCCGAGGGCGCACCATGAATCGGTTTTTGCGTTATGTCCTACCGGTACTGGTGGTGGTGGTTCTTGTTATCGTGGCGGTGTTTGTTTTCAACGCGTTCGAAGTTAGCCATTTGATGGAAACTGAAAAACGTGCAGGCCCGACCTTATTGAATCCATAGGCATAGGTGGCGCCGCGCCACTTATCGAGTAGCTAAATGCACTTGGCCATCAAGGCGGGTTAACGGTGGTTTGAATTTCAGCCGATTTCACGCTACTGGGTGGTGCTGATCCGCGCACGATATAGGCCAACACGGCACATACCCTCTCAGCGCTTCAATATCGATATTATCGATTAGACGCCCCTATCAGACTACTCCAAAATTCGACCACATATTTAATTTCGTGGATCCGAGTGCCAAGCCGCCTAATGGAACGTAGGAGCAGACATTGAAAACTAAGGCGATCATCGCGTTTGTACTTTTTGTAGCAGTTGCAATTGGTGTAGCTGTAATCCTTGCCATTTCGGCGAAGAAAGACTTCAGCTCTTCGCATTCGAGGTCGTTCTACGATTTTTCATCGGAGATCGGAAACATTGAGCCAGTCGGGAGCAGCCCGCCTATTGATGCTGGTTTGCTGATCCACGGTGAGTGGGTCTACCGTGGAATGTGTATCGGATGCCATGGTGTCAAAGGCGATGGCAATGGTGGCGTGTGGACCTTGGGCGAAAAGTACTCTAAGGCGCACCAGTTGCCACGGATGCCTCGTGACTTCAGCGCGGCCATTTTCAAGATCCGTTCCACACCGAGTGGCTCCTTGCCTACCGACAATGATTTGTTCAAATCCATCTCACGCGGGCTGGTGGCCGACCAAGACATGCCGGCTTTCAAGTTCCTACCCGAACGCGACAGATGGGCCGTGTTGGCTTACATCAAGAGTTTGTCCCCGCGATGGGTTGAGGAGAAGGACTATCAGCAACCGGCGGTCGAGATAGGCCAACCCCCACTGCCCGACGAACCCATGTTGGAAGCGGGTAAGGGTGTCTACGCCAAGATGCAATGCGCCAAGTGCCACGGGCCAACCGGTAAAGGCGATGGCGAGACGGCGAATGAGCTGAAGGACGACAACGGCCTGCCGATCAAACCGCGAAATTTCAGTGATGCTTCTCAGTTCGTCGGCTCCAGCGATCCGCGTGGCGTGTATCAAACATTCACGACCGGTATCGATGGCACCCCAATGCCGTCCTATGCCGACAACCTTAATGAAGACCAGCGCTGGCAACTTGTCTACTACGTGATGTCGTTCAGAGGCGATTGGAGCTTAGAAAAAATCCGATCCCAAGTGCAAGTCGAACGTACCGCAAATGCAAAGCCGACCGGCGATGGAATGAGCAAATGACGCTTTCCTATTCGTTAACGATTTTTATCGTGGGGGCAGGCATCGCCACAGCAGTCGCATTCTCCTTTGCTGCGACCATGCTCAATCCCACCGTCGAAATAAACAGCAACGCGCGCGTAGCTTTATCGCCGATCAACCCCGCAAGCTTGCAGGACGGGGTCGATCCGATAGCGATTGAACAAGGTCGCGTCTACTACGCCCAGCTTTGCATGCCGTGCCATGGCTCGCGCGGTGATGGACGTGGTGAGTGGGCTTATCGTGTGACGCCACGCCCAACCAACCTGACAAGCCATGTGACGCGAGCCCGTAGCGATGCGCAGTTGCTCCAACTCATTGGCGAACCGCAACCCGGTACACCCATGATCGGTTGGAAAAAGCAACTCTCAGAAAGCCAACTCAGGCAGCTTGTGGCCTTTGTCCGGTTCCTCGGCACCAAGGCGCAATTGGAGATCTACCATTAGCCCCAACAGCCCCCATCCAATCCGGCAAGTATCGGATCGAAACGACGATCTAGCGCCGGGGACGTCAGAGCCGTCCGTCCGTATGCCGCTGGTCATTAGGTTCATTGTCGTCTCGGTGACCAACCTGCTCATCGGCACCTTGCTCGGAGTGATGCAGACTTTTCCAGGTTTTGGCCAATGGATCCGCGCAGCAGGCGCAGCGGGCCACATGATTGACCCTCTGGCGCACGCACACATTAACCTCGTGGGTGGCGTCACGATGGGCATGATGGGCTTGTATTACTACGTGATGCCGCGCCTACTCTCTCGGCCGATCTACAGCGCCACCTTATCGGAGGTGTCGTTCT
>CALGTP010000399.1 GCA_937902105.1 uncultured Actinomycetes bacterium | reverse complement strand
CCGCCGTATAGGTCGGGTTGTAATACCAGTTCTGCGGATACACCGAGGTCAATGCCTTCTGGGCAATGGCCGCATAGCCATCTTCCGTCAGCACAGGCCCAAGGGTGTATTCCATCACGGGATTGACGCTCGTGTCCTGGAACCCGATATTGCTAATGGCCATCGGGCCGGTCGGGCGTGCCACGTCAACCGTGCCGCCAATCCCGATGGTGTAACTGGCAGCGGTAGACAACGTCCACGTCTTGCGCGTGGTCGTATAGACCGACAAGTCTTCCGTCGCAAGGCTGTTGATCCAGTCGTTCAGCCGTGACAGGGCAAACGTTGAGTCATCCGCCGAGGCGGTCTCCCCGGTCTGGATAACCCGTAAGTCTTGCAGACTCGCTGTGATCAACTGCTGGACGGTCATTTAGATCTGATACAGCGCATTCATCAATGTTGCGGTGGTCGTGGTGCTGTTCACCCGAATGCACCTGAGCGGAAGAAACGTCCCCGCCGGCACAGTAAACGCCCCTGAACTGCCGTCTTCAAAGACCGCCACAACAATCCCTGCACCGCCAACGAAGATCGTGTCGGCGGGGATGGCCTTCGTCGCCGCATTTGCCGAGTAGGTGCTACCGTCAAAGTTGACGGTATCGCTTTTCGCGATCAGGACCGAACGATTAAAGATGCCACTGGTTTGTGCCATTAACTTGGAACCACTACTCTCTTCGGTCGCCCACGCTTCCGTAGCACGGGCGTCGAGGGGATCTCCGGCAGATGCTCATGCGTGGCGTCATCTGCCAATTTCGCTTCTGACTGCGCCGCAGGACTCATGCCTTGGTCAGCGAAATGCCGCATCGCTGCCACGTCTGCCATAGATTTCTGCGTGTCTTCATACCCCACCAGCGCGAGGTCTGGCGTGTCATACCAGCCTTCCTTCGACGCCCTGTCCATCTCGTCCTGATCACTCACAATCATCTGACAAGATCGAGAGAAGGCTTCTCCAATCGCATCCCCAGTTGCTGCAAGCGGATCGCCGCACATGACTTTCCCATTTTCACGCGCTTTGGCCTGATAGACCATTTTGGGAAATTCTTCATACCCATTGGCGTTGAACCCCCCATGACGTTTCTGAGTATCCCACTTTGTCAATTCTCGTGAGATCTCGCTATCAGGATTGTAAATAATCGCCATAGATCCTCAAGGAAAATAGGAGACGGCACGAATGCCGCCTCCCGTATTGTGTGTATTACGCGATAGCCACGTCGATACCTGTCAACGTGCCACTGAACGGCGATGGCAACGGCACCCAAATGCTGTTGGCTGCGACGAGCAGCACCGAACACTGTCCACCCACGTCGAACGTCCCGACATCGTATCCAGAACCCGCATTCCCGAGGCCAGCCGTGTAGGTCACGGTGTGCGCCGCCTTCCCGTTCCCGACGATGCAGAGGATGATCCCGTCCTGCGAGGAGTTAGGGTTGGCAATCGTCATCGCAAGCGCGGCGGTGCCGTTGATGACCGCCGTCGTCCACTGTGCCACGCCGAAGGCCACAGCCCCCGCCGCAGAGTATGACGTGGTGGTGAACGCGATCAAGCCCGGCTTGAGATTCGCGGTGCCAGGAGCGGCGACAGTGAAATCTGTCGCATCCCCATGCGTGACATTCGCGGAAGCGACATGTGTCGCCGTCGCGGTGCCGTTCTGGCCCCGCAGTACCCCAACGGTCGTTCCGCTGGCGTAACTCTGCAGCACCTGCATGAACTCGCCATCGACGAGTACGATGCTCCCTGCCGTCACAGAGGTTGCTGATGCGACAACGATCTCCGTATCTGCCACGGCGACAGCGGAACTCAACGTCGTAGTTACTAGTGCCATCCTTAACCCCAGACTCTCGCGGCAAGCCGCGCCTGAATCGTGGCCGCACCAATCAGAATATCCAAACGGCTTGGATTCTGATCCGTCCCAATCTGGTACTGCTCGACCATCCGAATAGAAAATCCGAGTGACTTGCTTCGCACGGTCGTCGATTCAGCCCCTGCACCGGGCTTCATCAAGTCGGCCATCACGAAGGCAAACGCATCGGGGTGATAGATGAACGACTGCGGCGAGGTGGTTGTCGCCAACGTGCCGCTCGATGCCGACGTGGCACCCAGCACGGTGATGACCGCGTTGTCCGCCGGGGACGCATCCACCGTCTGAAGCTGACCAGAGGTCACAATCGACGGGCTAATCGGGAGCGTAGCCATCGCGCCACTGCTATCCGACGTGTCTGCCGTGACCACGAACTGCTGAAGACGACCGGTAGACGAGTAGGACAACGGGTTGACGCTGTTCACGCCAGCGATGGTGAAGATGTCGCCCTTCTTGAGGGACGACGCGCCAGACGCCCAGCCATCCGTCGCCAGCACACTGCCGGTCTGGCTTGCGCCGTTGACCAGCGGGGTAGACGAGGTGAACGTGCCGGTCGTGTGCGTCGGACGCACCGGATCCTGCAGCCACTTATCGACGCCCAACTGCTTACGCCCAAACATGCCCTCTTCGTAGTTCTCGGAGATGATGGCCGTGGGGTTAAACAGCGAACTGGTCGTATTTGCCAGCGTAGACATTGCCAGCGGATCAAGGACAGCCACGCGGCCCCGCAGTGGAGTCGAGAGGTCAGTCAGCTTGACGCCCGCCTGGAGGTAGGTCAAGGTTGCGCTCGGCGTGGTGCCGGGCGTGCCGACCGCCGAGTAGATGTCCCGGTAGACCGCGTTGAACGCCAGCACTTCTGCCGCGTTCGCCAGCGCCTCTGCACCCGGCTCG
>CALGTP010000398.1 GCA_937902105.1 uncultured Actinomycetes bacterium | reverse complement strand
CGTCTGACGATATAACGCGTAAAAAACTTCACCTTTACGAGCATCAATCACTGAGGCAATAAGTTTCTCGGTGTGACGCACAGGGTGGGCTAATAAGTCGAGACTTGAAAGCGGAATGATCCCAATACCTAAAGCCTGCGCCATTACTTTGCCAGCAGCCAAACCCACACGCATCCCAGTAAATAATCCAGGCCCGACATCAACAGCAATCACCGAAATTTCAGCGAGTTTGACATCGGCTTGTTGACAAACGAATTCAATGGCTGGTGTCAGCGTCTCCGCATGACGTCGTCCGCGAGTGACTTCAAACATGGCCAATACACCCTCGTGATTGCCAATGGCAACGCTCACACGTTCAGTTGCTGTCTCAATCCCAAGAATCAACATGACTTACATCCCCACTTGCCATGGAGCGACGGCGCTCAATACGCGTTCCCAACGAGGACCCCACATCTGCCCGTTCGCAGTAAGCACAATCGCGCGCTGATCGTCGTGATTGGGCATTCGCGAGATAAACACTTCAAGATGCGCGCCGAGGATTTCGGCGGCCATGTCACCCCACTCAACCAACATCACGCCAGATTCTTCAACCATTTCATGAAGGCCTAGATCGGCCACTTCACCAAGACGATCAAGTCGGTATAAATCTGCGTGATGCAAAATGATCCGGCCACTGTCGTAGGTGTGCACCAAGGTGAAAGTTGGACTTGTGATCGGCTCGGTAATTCCCAAAGCCTGACCGAAGCCTTGCGCGAAGGCGGTCTTCCCCGCTCCCATTTCGCCAGCTAGGACAATCACATCGCCCGATCGAGACAACTGAGCCAACGCCGAGGCCACAGCGTGGGTCTCCACAAGCGAGTTGACTGACAACGAAATCATATGGATGAGCCTACCGAGCGCTCTTTATTCTAGGAATCCACTGCAAAACCAGTTCCCGTAGGTGTCCCCCGTATTCTCTGACGCCCATTTCGGCTAGAAGGAACTTAAATCGACGATCAACTAAGGTTTCTCTATGAAGTTCATCTTCCAGTATCCAGACTTCCATGGCCTTGACGGCGACATGCTTGATGCAGGTTCAGTTTCTGAATTGGCTATTTTGGCCGAAGCACATGGTTGGGATGGCTTCTCGTTTACTGAACACCCCGCACCAACAGCAAAGTGGCTGGAGACTGGTGGTCACCAGAGCCTTGACCCATTCGTTGCTTTGGGACATGTCGCAGCGGTGACCAAGCGGCTGAAGTTACTGACATATCTCGCTGTGCTTCCCTATCGCAATCCTCTGTTACTAGCAAAATCTGCGGCGACAGTCGACAAATTGTCGAATGGTCGCTTCATTCTTGGAGTCGGGGCCGGTTATCTCAAGGCCGAATATTTTGCCCTGGGTGTGGATTTTGAAGAACGAAACGTGCTCTTCGATGAAGCTCTCGATGTCCTGCCATTGCATTGGTCGGGTGAACCATTTAATTATCAAGGCACGCATTTCAGTTGCCGCGACACTATTGGTCGCCCTCGCCCCGTGCAGCAACCCATTCCTATTTGGATCGGCGGTAATGCCTCCCTCACTCTTCGTCGGGTCGCCGAGCGTGCTCAAGGCTGGATGCCACTGATCGGACCAGAGGACATATTCTCCACTGTCCGTTCCCCGTCAATGACAACAGCTGACGATCTCATCAAACGCTTGCAGACACTGAAGCAGTTGGCCGGCGAACGATTCGCGTCACTGGATATCGTCTTGCCCTACACCGACTCATCCATCTTCAATACCGCACACGATGTTGAACGACATCGCGATACATTCGGACGCTTCAGTGAACTTGGCACCACATGGATGGTCTTATCCGGACCCAGTGGACCGCATCCAAAATCCGCAGACTTCATTGGAGAGTTTGGCGAAATGTACCTCGGTGCTTAAACAGAGATATGCACAGTCAGAACATTCAGCGATAGACCCGCCCAAGGCGCGCTGAAAGTCCACAGACGATCTCATAACCAATTGTGTCCAACACTTGTCCCCAATCATTGGGGGTGATCGTTTCTTGACCTTGTGAGCCAAGCAATACCACCTCATCACCAACCGCAATTGACGAATTTCCGATGTCCACCATCAGTTGGTCCATCGTCACGCGACCCACAATAGGGAAACGTTGATCGGCGATCAAAACTTCGCCACCTACGCCAGACAATCGACGCGGTACCCCATCGGCATAACCAAGTGGGATAGTCGCTATGCGAGTCGCCTCTCGCACCTGATAACGCTGTCCATAGGAGATGCCTTCGCCTGCCGAAACTTTTTTTATAAATGAAACTCGCGACTTTAGGGACAAGGCTTGTCGTAAATTACTGCACATCGCATCCATTGAAGTATCAGGGGCGATTCCATACATAGCAATCCCGACACGGACTAGATCGCGATGAGCATCAGCGCGCCGGAGAGTCGCTGCTGAGTTGGCGATATGCACCCAACCAGTTTCAATTCCGGCTCGCTGTAAATTTCCGAGCACAGAATCAAATCTTGCGATCTGTGAATCGGTAAACGACGTGTCGTTGTCATCAGCGCTCGCCAGGTGTGTGTACACGCCGCCTAAGACCAACTCCGGGGCTCGAGCCAAAATGCGTCCCCCAAGTTCAACAGCGTCAGCAGGTTTACAACCCACTCGATTCATACCAGTGTCAACTTTGAGATGAACCTCTTGACCAATCACCCCACGGATTCGCGCTTGGTGTTCCAAAGCATCGATGTAGCCCACTGAATATGCCGTTGCGATCAGACCGTGAGAAATCATTTCCCCGATTTGCTCAAGTGGCTGTTCAGAAAAAACGAGAATCGGCGCTTCAATTCCAGCGCGCCGTAATTCAACGCCTTCTTGCACCAGTGCCACACATAAACCATGAGCTCCAGCTTCCAAGGCGGCTTGCGCTACTTGGATCGCTCCATGTCCGTAACCATTTGCTTTGACGACAACCATAATCTTGGCATCACCGATCAAAGAACTCAGATATGAGACATTGTGACGCACTGCATCAAGATCAACTTCTATCCATGCTGCTCGTGCACTCATCGTTCATCCTGCTTCGCTACGCGTCGGATCTCCGACAAGGCCGACGCAATGAGGTCTAGCAAATCTGAGGCGATTAAACCCTCATTAAAAGAAAATAGAGATGCAGCATGGCCGTGAATCCACGCTCCACATGCCGCTGCATGGAAGGCCTCAACGCCCTGTGCCATTAAGCCACCGATAATTCCCGCTAAGACATCTCCCGTCCCCGCAGTGGCTAATTTTTGGTCCCCATTTGTCACCATCAGCACCTCTCCAGATGGTTCAGCAATGACAGTCGTCGTGCCTTTGAGGAGGCATACACAGTTTGTATCAATCGCCAGACGGCGAGCACTGGCGATCCGATCTGGCGAGGGGGCATACCCAAGCAGTGTTTGGTATTCACCATCGTGAGGAGTCAGAACAGTTTCAGCAGAACGAGTGCGAACAATATTGCGCGCTCCATCTCCACCCCATGCCACTGCAAATAATCCGTCGCCGTCAATGACCATTGGTACTTGTGCTTCGGCGATGACACGACGTGTCTGCGATACGGTTCCTTCATCGCGACCCAATCCTGGTCCCACAACCATCGCCTTAAAGCGATGCACATCTTCAAGTACATCTTCAGACCAAGAAAATGCACTTAAGGATCGACGTACAACTTCAGTGGGAGTGCTGCGATCACTCACGATCCCCGGAGACGCAAGATGAACAATCCCCGCTCCGCAGCGCATTGCTGCGGCAACACTGAGGTTGGCCGCTCCCATCATCCCAGCGCTACCCGCGAGGGCGTATAGACCTGTTTTCCACTTATGAGAATCAAAGGGGCGAGGAGGAATCCAAGCAGAAACATCAGTAAGTTCAACCTCATTGATGTCTATATTGCCCATACCAAGGTTGATACCAATATCGATCAGTTCAATGTCACCACTCAAGGCCCGACCGACCCCAAGCAAGAGTCCTGGTTTCAAGGCCACGAATGTGACGGTACGCGCAGCTTGCCATGTATCGCTGACCGCTAAACCGGTCAGTCCATCAACACCCGAGGGGATATCAACAGCAAGTACTGGAACGCCGTGAGTCGCGGGTGGGTTCCACTCACCACGAAAGCCAGTTCCGAAGGCGGCATCAATGATCAGATCACTCACGGGAAGTCGCAGTGGCATGTGCTGCGCATCAAGCACATGAACCCGCACACCTTGATCAGCTAGTAAGCGCGCTGCCATGCGACCATCAGCCCCATTATTTCCCTGACCGACGACGACAACCACGGTACGGCCATACAGACCACCCATCATCCGTTTTGCTGTGCGAGCAACTGCCGATCCAGCCCGACCAATCAACACATCAATCGGCGTACCTGCGGTGACCGTTTCACTATCTAGGACACGCATCTGTTTAGGAGTCAGAACTGGGCGCATCGAACTATTACTCGCTCGCTGGCACGGAACTTGTGGGTGTGCCACTAGCAATGACATAGGCCATCGCTAGTGATTCAGTGTGGGTCAACGAGAGATGCCAGTGCGTTATCCCCTGTGCTGTAGCCAACTGCTGAGCGCGTCCCACGACCAACAAATCTGGCTGACCTGATGACGCTCGGCAGACTGAAACATCGTGGAAATCAAATGCTCCAAGACCCACCCCAAGAGCTTTCATCACTGCTTCACGGGCCGCAAATCGCGCAGCCAATGACGCGCTTGGATCAACTTGGGGTTGCACATAAAACAGTTCATCAGCAGTGAACAAACGGTCTTTCAAACTCGCAGTGCGTTCTAGCGACTGGCGAAAGCGTTCAATCTCCACTGCATCAATACCAATACCAATAATCACGACTGTTCAGTCCATTCAGTTACGAAGAGGCCCGACGCCAGCGGTCGGCCATCTCACTAATTGGCAAAATCAACAGATCGGCAACCGACATCTCGCCGAGAAGATCATCACGCATTTCCCCTTCGGTCTCTGATACCCAGTCAACCAAACGATCATAACGACTGTCATAACCTTGCAAAACTCTGCGCATCACTGCTGCGCTCAATCGCTCGCGGAAACTGACATGCAACAACGTGATGCCTACCGTCTGACCAGACTTCACTTCAGGAATGAATATGACCGTACGCCCATCACTGCGTCCTCGTGCCACCAGCACTTCGCGTTCACTGGCAACTCGGCGTTTTGTTCCGATGAGCAATGGATTGTTTTCAACACGACTTGGCACATCGCGCGACAGACCACCGCGATCAACAATCGCTATCGTGGCACTGTTGCCCGCCGGGTCCCCTGTAATGCTGTAACGCGTGTATCCAATAACAGATTCGACCGCGGGGTCAAGATCCGCTAAAACCTTCAGCGTGCGGTAAGCCAGTACATCACGGCCAGCACCCGTTCCCAAGATCTCTTGCACAAGTGCTCGATCCATGACGCCTTCATCACTGCGACTAATCCCAACGGTGACGGTCTTGGCCTGATGCTTAATCGCATCAATCGGGCGAGTCAGTTCTTCAATGGCGCGGGTCAACGCCAAGGTGAGATCATCAAGCAGAGCGACGGGACTTCCCACCTTGCCTGTTTCATTCTGATACGCCTCCACCGGCGAAATATCAAGAACAACACGAAACATTGCTGCCAGGCGTACGGCAGTACTGGCTTCTAGGTGACCGTCATAAGTACCAGCACGTAAAGTTTCATTAAAGCGCTCAACGGCGGTGACTAAACCACTACGAATAACGCGCACAACACTTTCGCCATCTGAATTATGTAACACCGCATGTTCAATGACTTCGCGAGCCTGACGCAGTGAGCGAGCCAGTTCATCAATCGCTCGCGCCGCTTCGTAGCCGAATAAATGACCAACTACCGCGCTGAGAACAAAAGCAAGAGACGGATCAACATCGGGAACATCAATCACCGCGACGGCGCTAGAAAATCGAGACTCGGATGCACTGGCGATGACAATCGGAGTGGCTTTATGCGCACGATAGATAGCAATCTCTTTAGCCACATCATCGGCGTTACTACCCACAAGACCCGAAGCGCAGACGAGGATTAAAGGTTCACACGAGAGGTCAATGTGCTTCTTATCCTCAGTGATATCGCAGGAAATACTCTTATAACAAAGTTCACTCAGTTTTATTCGCACCTCATGTGCGGCGATGGCGTTAGGGCCATTGCCCACTACTGCCCAGTAGCGCTTGGAGGGAGCGTAGCGACGCGCTACATCGGCGATAACGGATCGCGAGGCAATGACAGTGCGCATCGCGTCCGGCAATTCACGCAAAGTTCGCAGAAGATCATGTCGCCGCGAGTTCGTCCCTAAACCAGCAGCCACGCTGATAGCACACGCCAGCAAAACTCCAGCGGCAACCTGCGCATAAAAAGCCTTTGTTGAAGCCACGCTCATTTCAACATCTCGTCCGTCACTGGTGAATAGCACGCCATCAGACTTATCGCACAAGTCACTGCCCCGGCGATTGACGATCGAGACCACGGCTGCGCCACGTGATCTCACCAAATCAACTGTGCGGTTGGTATCAGTTGTCGTACCACTTTGACTCACGGCGATAACAAGTGTGTCACTCATATCTAATTGCAAATGAAAACCGCTCAGTTCAGTCGCTGTTATCGCCGCAATATCAAGACCACCAACACATAATTCATCAAGAACCATGGCACAACTACGGCCGGCGATGGCTGCAGTACCCTGACCAATGACGCGAACCTTACGAATTGTTCCAGATGCAAGTTGCTCAATAATGCTGCTAGGCAATGTGCTCAGACCAAGTGTCGCGGCGAAAATACCATCACGCTCAACAATTTTGCCGCGTAAAGTCTTGCGGAAACTGTCCGGTGCTTCACCGATTTCTTTGAGCAAAAAATGTGGAGCATCGCCACGATTGATGTCACGAGTGGTGACTTCAGCGGCGACTAATTCAGTACCTTGTACTGCCAATTCAGTGCCGTCATAAGCCAAACGAGTGACCCCAGAAATTTCCCCCGCAGAATCACCGTCAAGGACGACAATCTGACCTTGACTCGCCGTGAGATGCGCGGTGCTTGCGTTTTCGCCATCAAGACGGAAATACATCGCAGTTTCCTCGACGACGCCATACGGCTCACTGGCCACGATGAACAGATCTTCAGCAAGACCCACATAAAGACCTTGACCGCTGCCTCGTAAAGCAAACATCAGACGATTGGGATTGTTACTCGCCGCTGCTGCGATGGCCACTGAACCTTCGAAAGATGAAACACTGCGCCGAAAAGCCTCAACCGTGTCCCCACAGGCACGGGCGTGCATATTGATCATCGCTGGAATGACCTTGGCGTCAGTTGTGATCTGTCCAGGAAAAGACAAACCGTGAGCGATCCGTAAGTCCCCATGATTATCTACATCGCCGTTAAGCGCCGCTACGACATATGGGTGGCTAGTTGCATCGTCGTTAAGGTCACGTTCGCTGTTCACTGGATGAGCGTTGGGCTCACTGATGATCCCCACACTCGCCCAACGCGTGTGACCGACCAAGGACAAGCGAGCGTTTGGATGAGTGAGTGCCATGCGCAACAATTGATCGCTCTGAATAGCACTGCGTAACGCTCGCGTATTATCACCAAGTTCACCAATCTCAGCGGCGGCTTTATAGACGAATGACAAGATGCCATCAACGAGACGCACGGAGTCATTTTGAAAGAGCGGATCCTTGGCGCGCGACAAGATCGCCGATTGGACTGTTGGGTCACTTTGCGACAATCCGTGGTCCCACACAAAAACATGCACTCCTGCAGAATCCCGCCCACGTACTTCTAAGCGGTCCAGTGCGGACAATGCCTGCTGAATTGTCAAGTATCCACCAACTGCGGCGACACCAGCCTGACGACCAGCGAGTTCACCAACTAACAAAGCTGTACGTATACGGTCTTGCCCGATAGCCCACAGCACATCGCGTAAGGCAATCATTGCAGCAGTCGAAGCTTCTAGTTCCTCGGCATCAACCTCACTTCTCTCTAGAGTCGCCTCTATCTGAGCGACGACACCAGCAACCTGATCAAGTCGGCTTGTGATTGAGGCTGTTAGTTCATGATTGTCAATCAGAGCGAGTGCGCCTGGTACACCTTTAAGAAGTTCATTGACAATCACCAAGTTCTCAGTGACCCTGCCGATATCGCTTCCACTGCTGACTGCAGCATCTAAATGGCCAATAATCTCGGCTTGCGTTGGTGGCACTCGTAAGGATGGTCGACTGACGAGAGCGATAATGCCACACATAGAGATCAGGTTACCGAACTACCTGCCCGCCTACCCATCAGGATTGGGGTTCGACACACTTTGCGAGAGCCACAGCAACCAAACGGTCTGCAACCTCATTGGCTTTTTCCAATGAGTCCGCTTCAACCATGACTCGGATCAGTGGTTCAGTTCCGCTGGATCGCACCAACACCCTGCCATGATCACCTAAATTTGCTTCTTCGCGGGCAATCTCAGCCGATAGCAGTGCCGCAATATCATTCGGTCGTGCAGCAACTTGAACATTTTTGAGTACCTGCGGAAAAGTGTGCAGGGCTTCACTCGCCAACTTGGAAAACTTCAAACCATTTTGCAGACGACGACGCACAAACTGGGCAAGGACAATTGAAGCCAATAATCCATCGCCTGTGGTCGCAAGATCGCGATGAATGATGTGTCCACTTTGTTCGCCACCTAAAACAAAGTTTCCAGATTCCATTGCATCAAGGACATAGCGATCTCCCACTGCTGTGGTCACCACCTTGACTCCCGCATCACGCATTGCCTGATGAAAACCCAGGTTGGCCATCACTGTCACAACCACTGTGTCGTCATTCAAGGTGTTCAACTCGCGTCGATCTGCCACTGACAGAGCGATAAGCCTGTCCCCATCGACGATGTGGCCATTTTCGTCCACAGCAATAACACGATCACCATCACCGTCGTAAGCGAAACCCAGATCAACAGAGACACCGGTACCAGTACCACTGATGAACTCACACAAAGCCTGCGGGAATGTCGCCCCACAAGCATCGTTGATATTTGTTCCATTCGGTGCATCATTCATAACGATCACATCCGCGCCCAAGCGACGTAGCACCAACGAGGCGACATTGCTCATAGCCCCATTTGCTGCATCAATGACAATGCGCAGTCCGGCCAAAGAACCTTCACCAAATAATCCAACTAAGTGTTCAACGTACAGTGAGACGGCATCTGATCGGCGTATAACAACACCAACTTCTCCGTCTGTTGCGGGAACATCGGATTCTTGACTGAGAAAAAAATGCAACTCGGCTTCAATGCGCTTTTCATCGGCATCAGACAGCTTGCGCCCACCGGCGGCGAAAACTTTAATACCGTTATCAGAAAACTTATTGTGTGAGGCAGTCACCACCACACCCGGAATATTTTCACGCGCCGAAATCATCGCTACTGCTGGAGTCGGTAAAACTCCAAGTTGTTCAACGCGGACGCCCTGCGCGGCAGCCCCAGCAGAAAAAGCTGATTCCAAAACTGGACCTGACACTCGCGGGTCACGGGCAATGACTAGACGCGAAGAACCCAGCACATGGGCGACGGCACGACCAAGAGCCAGCACATATTCGGGAGTGATTTCCGATATCGCCACACCACGAACACCATCAGTGCCAAAAGTGGGATAAACAAAGGGCGAATTGTTGGCGCCCGACATGAATCGCTGCGATCAGCGCTTCGTGTACTGACCGGCTTTACGGGCCTTGCGCAGACCGTACTTCTTGCTTTCCTTACGACGTGAATCGCGGGTTAGTAAGCCGGCCTTTTTGAGAGCACCACGAGCATCGGGATCAAGTTCAACGAGTGAACGAGCGAGACCCATGCGCATTGCACCTGACTGACCAGTAACGCCACCACCATGAATGGTTGCGTCGACGTCATATTGTTCTGTCGTGTTCGTAACACGCAACGCTTCAACAGCGGCGTTCTGCTGAGTGGCGGTGCAGAAGTACACGTTGAGCGGCTTGCCGTTCACAGTATGAGTGCCAGTGCCTGGGCGCACGCGCACGCGAGCTACGGCTTCCTTGCGGCGACCAGTTGTCTGAGTAAGAGGCTTCGTCATTGTGTTGTCCTTGGATCGTCTGCTCAGCGAGCTTTAGCGTGTGCGAATGTAGTTGTTGTTGGATTCTGTGCGCCATGGGGATGCTGTGCGCCGGAATAAACCTTGAGCTTCTTGATCATCTGACGACCAAGCGGACCCTTAGGCAACATGCCGCGCACTGATCCGCGAATTGCTTCGTCGGGGCGGCGAGCTAATAATTTACCGAATGCTTCACTCTTCAAACCACCGGGGTAACCCGAGTAGTTGTGCACCATGCGACTCTCGGCCTTACCCGATGTCAAGACAATCTTGTCGGCGTTGATGATCACTACATGATCACCTGAATCCATGTGCGGAGCAAAAGTCGGCTTGTGCTTACCGCGCAACAAACGTGCGACTTCGGTGCATAGACGACCGAGGATCATGCCCTCAGCATCAACGACGTGCCACTCACGAGAGATCTCGCTGGCTTTTGGCGAATAGGTGCTCATAGATACTTCTTTCAGAAAAGGTGCCTGACGCTACTTAGCCTGCAGGGACTGCTAAATGATACGAGCATTACGCGTAAAAGCGACGGGGAGATCACTCAAATATCTGCTCAAGGTACCCAACTTCCCATAGACATAAGCCGTGGGCAGGGGCAACTTGACCAGCCTCAGTGCGAACTCGGGAGTGCAAAATCGCCGACGTCGACCCAGGGGTGATTTTGCCTAACCCCACATCGACCAAGGTACCCACGATGGAACGCACCATTTGGTGGCAAAACGCATTAGCCCGAATCTCAAATCGCAAAAGCCGAGATCCCCGTTCGCTCACCTGTTCAGTCCACTGAGCCTGAGTGACAAGGCGAAACATGCTGGGAGTGGGTTCGTTCTCAACGGGTTTGGGCTTACGGCAAAAAGCCGAAAAATCGTGCTCGCCAATCAGCGGATCACAGCCCAAATACATCAATTGCACATCCAACCGCTCAGGCACATGCCATGCGTTGGCCGCCAAAAAAGGGTCAGCCACAGGGTCATTAAGCACCGTATAGCGATAGTGCCGCCACTGTGCAGAGAAACGAGCGTGAAAATCCTCGGCAGTCCACTCGGCGGATCTGACGACGATTCCAGGCGCACACATTTTTGTCAAGCGGCGCGGTAAATGCTCAAGATCAATATCGACGGGGAGGTCACAACTAATGACCTGTCCCCAACCGTGAACCCCTGCGTCAGTACGACCGGCCCCAGTGATGTGTACTGGAAAACGCGAGATCAGCGAGAGAGCATCCCCGATCACTCCGGCGATCGTGCGCACACCATCGTTGACTGCGAAGCCGTTGAAGTACGAACCTTCGTATGCCACCAACAAACGAGCCCGCCTGGTGGCGGGCTCGGTAGTACTCATAAAGTTTTAACTTGCAGCGAAGAACTCGTCAGACGAGTTCAATACGTGCCATCGGGGCATTATCACCCTGACGCGGGCCGAGCTTGAGAATACGCAAGTAGCCACCATTGCGCTCAAGATAGCGAGGCGCAACTTCAGCGACCAACTTGTGGGTCATTTCCTTGTCACCGAGGTAACCCTGGATCTGACGGATGCGGTGGATACTTGTAGCGTCACCATCTTGAGCCTTCTTGGCTTTAGTGATGAGTTTTTCAGCGATGGGGCGAAGTGCCTTGGCCTTAGCTTCAGTGGTCTCAATGGCCTCGGCTGCAATCAATGAAGCAGTGAGGTTAGCCATCATCAACCTTTGGTGCTGTGAGCTACCACCAAAGTTTCTGGCACGGCGTGGGGTTGCGGGCATGTTCTGTTTCCTTCGTTAAACGTTCGTCGGCTCAGCCGCGAAGTGTGAGGCCACGCTCATCAAGCTTTTGCTTGACTTCGTCGAGGCTCTTCTGGCCAAAGTTGGTGATGTTCAGCAAGTCATCTTCGTTCTTGCTGAGAAGTTCGCCAATGGTGTTTACCTGGGCGCGCTTCAAACAGTTACGAGGACGCTCTGAAAGATCTAGGTCTTCAATGGCGATGTCGAGATCTGGGCTAGACGAACCAGCCAAAATCACTTCACCGAGTTCAAGTCCCTTGACTTCTTCGGACAAGTTAGCCACGAGATCAACCAATGAACGCAGTGTTGCGCCGGCCGAAGCGAGTGCATCACGTGGTGTGGTCGTTCCATCAGTCTCAATATCAATCACTAACTTGTCGTAGTTGGTTGACTGCTCAACTCGTGTCGGTACCACGTCGAACATGACGCGGCGCACTGGCGAGAAGATGGCGTCTATTGGAATAACACCAATGGTGCGAACGCTTGAGTCGCGCTCACGGTCACTCGAGTTATAACCACGACCTTGCTCGACGGTGAGGTCAAGTGCAAGACGACCCTTTGAGTTGACATGAGCGATGACGAGATCTTTGTTCAAAATCTCCACATCGGCTGGACACTGGATATCGCCAGCGGTCACGATTGCGTCACCACGCACATCAACACGAATACTGACAGGCTCATCGGAGAGAGAAGTCAGCACGATGTCTTTGAGGTTGAGGATGATGTCAGTGACGTCCTCAGTAACACCAGCAATGGTGTCAAACTCGTGCAGGGCCTCTTCGAACTTCACCGTCGTAATGGCGGCTCCAGGAATGGAGGACAGCAACACGCGGCGAAGCGAGTTGCCTATGGTGTGGCCGAAACCGGGTTCGAGAGGGCCGACAGAAAAACTCTGACGGTTATCTTTTGGTTCGCCGATTGCTTCGACTGTGGGGCGTTGGATGACGAGCATTTGTCTCTTCCGTTCGTCGGGGTGGTGGAATTACTTAGAGTAAAGCTCAACGATGAGCTGTTCACGTACTGGTACATCTATGTTCTCGCGGACTGGTTCATTGCGAACAGTGACTTGCTTGCCACCATCTCCGCTTTCGAGCCAACCCACTAATGAACGGTCAAGGGTATCGACATTGTGCTGAATAACGATCATTTCTCGGGCTTTTATGGCCAAAGTGATGACATCACCCTTCTTAACACGAGCACTCGGGATGTCAAGACGCTTGCCATTCACCAAGATCAAGCCATGGCTCACGAATTGGCGAGCCTGGGGGCGGGTGCTGGCAAAGCCGGCGCGGAAAACCACATTGTCGAGGCGCAATTCGAGAAGACGCAAGAGGTTCTCACCAGTTGGTCCCTGAAGGCGGTTGGCTTCGTCGTAGGTCTTGCGGAATTGGCGCTCAAGCACACCGTAGATGTACTTCGCCTTCTGCTTTTCCTGGAGTTGGGCCAAGTATTCGCTGCCTGCTGAACGACGACGCGTACGACCATGCTGACCTGGCGGGAATGGACGACGCTCAAGGGCTTTACGACCCTTTTCGTTTTCGAAAATGTTGGTGTTGAGACGGCGCGACAAACGCACCTTGGGTCCGGTGTAACGGGCCATCGCTTAGTTCCTTTTCCGCTTGGGCAACTTGCACCCATTGTGAGGTACCGGCGTGACATCTTTAATTCCGGTCACTTCAATACCAGTGTTCTGCAACGAACGAATCGCTGTGTCACGTCCAGAGCCTGGGCCCTTAGCGTGAACTTCAACACGACGCATACCTTGTTCGAAAGCAGCCTTAGCAGCCTTCTCAGCAGCCATCTGTGCTGCAAAGGGAGTGCTCTTGCGAGAACCCTTGAAGCCGACGCCACCACCAGATGCCCACGAAAGCACATTGCCTTCAGTGTCGGAGATGCTGACGATAGTGTTGTTAAACGAGCACTTGATGTGACACACACCAACGCTGACATTTTTACGCTCACGCTTACGGGGGCGGCGACCGCCTGGCTTTGGCTTGGCCATGGTTACTTCCTCACTGCCTTCTTCTTGTTAGCAACTGTTCGCTTTGGTCCCTTACGGGTACGAGCGTTGGTTTTACTGCGTTGACCGCGTACTGGTAGACCCTTGCGATGACGGATCCCTTGGAGGCAACCAATCTCGATCTTGCGCTTGATATCTGTCTGCACTTCACGGCGAAGGTCACCTTCGACAGTGACATTCTGATCAACCCATCCACGAAGTTTGTTGACTTCTTCGTCGGTGAGATCGCGAACGCGAGTGTTGGGACTGATGCCAAGATCGGCACACATTCTTTGAGCAGTCGGTTTGCCGATGCCAAAAATGTAGGTCAGAGAAATCTCCAAACGCTTTTCGCGTGGGATGTCTACTCCAGAAATACGGGCCATGCTGTTTCCTTATTCTCTTCTCAGCCTTGACGCTGCTTGTGACGCGGGTTCTCGCAAATGACCATGACGCGGCCATGCCGACGGATCACTTTGCATTTCTCGCAGATTTTTTTTACACTCGGTTTGACCTTCATGGTCATCTCACTTCTTTTTCGTTAGATGGATGTCATTCACTTATAGCGATAGGTAATGCGACCTCGGGTGAGGTCATACGGGGTGAGCTCTACTTGCACTTTGTCGCCGGGGAGAATACGGATGTAATTCATTCGCATCTTTCCGGAGATATGAGCCAAAACTTTGTGGCCGTTCTCCAACTCCACCCGAAACATCGCGTTCGGTAGGGATTCGAGAATCGTGCCTTCTAGCAAGATGGCATCGTCTTTGGGCTTGGACAGAACTGACTCCTAACAGGGCGGATATTGCAAACTGCGATGCGTCACGAAGATGCGTGCAGGATTGGCCATTGGGCCGAGTGGCAATGCTACCGCCGAGACTTACACCAACCAATCGCCCGAGGCAGGAAAGTTGAGAGTCTTTGTGAGTCTTCAACATAGACCAGCCCAAGTCATCAAGTTGGGTAATCAGGCCTTGCTTTTCAGCGTCACAGATCACTGCCAAGTTATCCACAGAACCCATTTAGTCGCTCTTTCGGGCGAAATCGATAGCAGCAGTCAATAAGCCGAAAACCTCGTCTGGTCCCTTTGAACCGTCAATAACAACCAGACGAGCATCCCGACCGTAGAACTCGAGCAGTGGAGCGGTCTGGCTTTCATAGAGGTCTAAACGCTGACTGATGCTCTCGGGGGTGTCATCATCGCGTATGACAACGTCTCCCCCACAAGACTCGCAGGTCCAGGGGTCCCTCTTTTGAGCCGTGGCGACATAGTTCGTTCCACAATCGCGACATGCCCGCCGAGAGGAAATGCGTTGAATAACTAAATCGCGGGGCACATCAAGATCAAGCACGACGTGAATGGGCCGCTCCGCTGCAATACCGTCAAGAGCCACCGCCTGAGCCACAGTTCGCGGAAAGCCATCCAAGATGTATCCGCGGGTGCGTGCATCATCTTGCTCAAGTCGCGCGCGAATGATTTCAATCATGATCTCATCGCCCACCAGACGACCAGCCTCGATCACCTGTTTGGCCATCTTGCCAATCTCGGTACCTTCACGAACGGCGGCACGTAAAATTTCACCCGTTGAGATATGTGGAACGACAAAATGTCGCGAGATACGTTGACACTGCGTGCCCTTTCCCGCTCCTTGGCGACCCATGATGATCAGCCGTACGCCCGCGGTCATGACTTAGCCCAGCCGCAGCAACCAAAGCTGCGTTGACATCACTTCAGAAATCCCTCGTAATTGCGCAACATCAGTTGGCTATCTACTTGTCGCATTAAATCAAGAGCAACACCCACGGCAATGAGCACCGTTGTACCAGCAAATGGGAACGACTGAACGTCACCCACCCACAACACGATGTACGGCAAAATCGCAATGAGTGCAACGAATAATGCGCCTGGCAATGTAATTCGGTTAACAACCTTGCCCAAGTAACGCTCGGTCTGCGGTCCGGGGCGGATTCCAGGAATAAATCCACCTTGACGACGAATCTGATCAGCTTGACGAATCGGATCGAAGGCAATCGAGTTATAGAAGTATGCGAATGCAACGATCAACAAAGCAAACGAGACGATGTATAACAATCCTTGTGAAGACACCAAGTTGCGATCCACCCAAACAGTCACTGAGCGTCGCCAACCAGTATCAGAACCAATGACGTTGGTGAGCAATACGGGCAGCAACATCACGGAACTTGCGAAAATAATTGGCACGATGCCAGCCTGATTGACCTTCAACGGAATGTAAGTGCTTTGTCCACCGTACTGACGACGGCCGACTACTCGCTTAGCAAACTGCACAGGTATGCGGCGCTGCCCAAGTTCAACACGAACCACTGCGATCAAAATACCGATTGAAATGACAATCAAAATACCGAAAACAACCCACTTCTTACTTTGCAGAATTGAGTAGTAACTAAAGGGTAATGAACTCACCACAGATGCGAAAATCAAGATGCTTATACCGTTACCGATACCACGCTGGCTGATCAATTCGCCCATCCACATCAACAGGGCTGTACCGGCGACGAGTGAAAGAATCACCAGCAGACCACGAGGCCACATGCCATCAGGCAGCAGCACAATGTCTGGAGCGTTCGCAGAAGCAGTGAAGAATGCCGAGCCACGGCCTTGACCAAAAATAAATGTCAACCCAGCAGCCTGCAATAGCGCGATGGCCATCGCTATATAGCGAGTCCATTGCGTAATTTTGCGCTGCCCCGTGGCACCCTCTTGTTGCCATTCTTCAAGTTTGGGAATGACGACTGTCAACACCTGCATAATGATGCTCGAGGTGATGTACGGCATGATGCCCAAGGCAAAAATCGCGAAAGAAGAAAATGCTCCACCAGAGAACAAGTTCAAGAAACCGAGAGCACCCTGCTGACGTGCCGATTCGCGCAACTGTCGTACCGCAAGATCATCAATACCAGGGACGCGAATATGCGCTCCAAGACGATACAAAAGCACCATCATCAAGGTGAACAAAATCTTGTTCCGAAGGTCAGGCACCTTGAAGATGTTCTTCAGGTTTGACAGCACGTGGGTTCCTCGGGTTCTATCTCGGCGTGATAATCGGTGAGCCCGATATCAGCGGTTGGTGAACTGGTTGCCCTTGGCCGCAGGACGAACCTTGTACGGCAACGGGATGATGGTGACTGAGCCGCCAGCAGCTTCAATGGCGGCCTGCGCTGCCTTGGAAACGCCGTGAGCATGAACTTCAACTGCGCGACTAACTTGTCCGCGAGCAAGAACCTTGACAAATGCGCCCTTATGCAGCACGCCACGAGCGAAAAGAATCTCTGGGTTCACAACGGGCTCATCAATTTCGGTGAGTGAATCAAGGTTGACAGCCTGATATTCCACGCGGAATGGGTTGTTGAACCCCTTCAACTTTGGAACACGCTGCTTGAGGGGCATCTGTCCACCTTCGAAACCGCGAGCAACTTTGCCACGGCCACGAGATTGCTGACCCTTGGTACCACGACCGGCAGTCTTGCCGCCCTTGCCACCGATACCGCGACCTACGCGCTTTTTGGGATGGGTTGAACCCGGTGCTGGTGCTAGTTCGTCGACGCGCATTGGTCAGCTCTCCTTCGAATCTGTCGAAGATGTGACTTCGATAAGGTGCGGAACTCGGGCGATCATGCCACGAATTTCTGGGCGATCAGGCAACACATTGCTCTTGCCGATACGACCAAGACCAAGAGCGCGCAATGTTCCACGGCTCTTCGGCTTGGCATGGGTACTGGATTTGATCTGCTTCACCGTAATGGTGGGACCAGT
The DNA here is from genome assembly GCA_937902105.1 of uncultured Actinomycetes bacterium. Lineage (GTDB taxonomy): Bacteria > Actinomycetota > Acidimicrobiia > Acidimicrobiales > Ilumatobacteraceae > Casp-actino8. Next base: position 9,319 of record CALGTP010000398.1, on the reverse strand, counting down.
ATGAACGACTGTCTGATAAGTGGCCATAATCAGTGACTTTCTCCTGCAGCGACTGCACGCTTGGTCTCGTTGTATGCCTTGAGCAAGCCCTTGGGTACGAAACTCTCGGCTGGAAGGCCACGGCGAGCCGCGACTTCATCGGGGCGCTGCAAAGCTTGCAGACCATTGATCGTGGCGCGAGCCACGTTGATGGCATTGGACGAACCAAGTGATTTGGCCAACACATCATGAATGCCAGCTTCTTCAAGAATGATTCGTGCTGCACCGCCAGCGATAACACCGGTACCTGGAGCTGCAGGCTTAAGCATCACGCGACCAGCACCCAACACACCAATGACGGGGTGAATAATGGTGCTGCCTGCAAGAGCCACGGAGAACATATTGCGCTTTGCGTCTTCTGTACCTTTTTGAATAGCCAAAGGAACTTCTTTGGCTTTTCCATAGCCGAGACCAACACGACCGTTGCCATCGCCAACTACAACAAGTGCGGTGAACGAGAAACGACGACCACCCTTGACAACCTTGGCCACGCGGTTGATGTGAATCACGCGTGATTCGCGACCACCCTCAGGTGTGTTACCCATGCCTGGGGGCGGACGATCACCAGGTCGCGGAGCATTATTGCCACCCGGACGAGCGTTCGGATTATTGGGGTTATTGGGATTGTTCGTCATCAGAACTCCAGACCTGCTGCACGAGCGGCTTCAGCAACCGCAGCGACGCGACCGTGATAGAGGTATCCACCACGATCGAAAACAACTTTCTTAATACCAATTGCTTGAGCGCGTTCAGCGACTGTCGTACCTAATGCCTTAGCGACTTCAACCGTGCGCCCGCCAGATGCGCGCAACCCTGCCTCAGTTGACGAAACCGATGTGATCGTCACACCAAGATCGTCGTTGATGACCTGCAACATGAGGTGATTATTTGAACGGTACAAGGACAAGCGCGGACGCTCGGCGGTGCCGTGAATTTTCTTGCGAACTCGGTTGTGACGAACGAGACGACTCTCGCGGCGCTCTCTACTGATTTTGCTCATGACATCTCCCTAGCGGAATCTTTTCTCGGCATTACTTCTTGCCGGCTTTACCGGCTTTACGCAGAATCTTCTCGCCCTGATACCGCACACCCTTGCCCTTATAAGGCTCTGGCTTACGAATGGAACGAATGTTGGCAGCTACTTGACCGACTGCTTCTTTGTCGATGCCTTTGATGATCACGCGAGTTTGCACTGGCACTTCAAAAGACACTCCTTGCGGAGCTTCTACATCAACTGGGTGTGAGAAACCGAGGTTGAGACGAATGAGCGTGGGGCTCTTCAACTCTGCTCGGTAACCAACGCCGACGATCTCAAGTTCTTTAGCGAAACCAGTAGTCACGCCGACGACCATGTTGTTCAACAGGGCGCGACTCAGGCCATGCAAACTGCGTGATTCACGCTCGTCATTGGGACGTTCGACAACTAGGTTGCCTTCGTCCTGACGAACGGTGATACCACCAACGAGGTCACGACTCAAAGATCCCTTAGGGCCTTTGACAGTAACTGAGTTTGCGTTGATGCTGACATCAACACCGGCTGGGACCGGGATAAGTGCTTTACCGATACGTGACATATTGTCTCCTGATCACCACACGTAACAGAGAACTTCGCCGCCCACTTTGCGCTTGCGCGCTTCGCGGTCGGTCATCAGTCCCTGACTGGTGGATAGGACAGCAACACCTAGACCACCAAGTACGCGAGGTACGGTGCCGGACTTGCGATACACGCGAAGTCCTGGTGTTGAAATGCGCTTGATACCTGCAATAGTGCGACGGCGTTCAGCGGAATACTTCATCGCAATATTCAGAATCTCGCCTGGGCCCTTGGTATTCGCTGTCACAGCGAAACCAGAGATGTAACCCTCTTGCTCAAGAATCTTAGCTAAAGCAACTTTTTGTTTGGAGGACGGCATTTTGACCTCATCGTGCATCGCCGTATTGGCGTTGCGGATGCGGGTCAGCATGTCGGCAATGGGATCAGTCAACATAAGTGCCTCACCAACTCGACTTTGTTAGGCCGGGGATTTCACCAGCATGGGCCATCTCACGAAGGCACACACGGCAAAGACCGAACTTGCGATAAACGGAACGTGCGCGACCACACTTCAGGCAGCGCGTATAACCACGAACCTTAAACTTGGGCTTCGCAGCAGCTTTGTTAATTAACGATTTCTTCGCCATGAGTCAGTACCTCTCGCTCACTTCTTCTTCTTAGAGAACTGCGGACCACGAACATTGCTCTTCTTCTTGGTCGAAACAGTTGCTTCAGCGCCGCGCTTGAACGGAAATCCGAATGCGTCGAGCAAAGCCCGACCTTGATCATTCGTCATTGCGGTCGTCACGATGGTGATGTCCATACCACGAGGGGCATCGATCTTGTCGTACTCAATTTCGGGGAACACAGTCTGATCACTGAGGCCGAACGTGTAGTTACCACGGCCGTCCCATGAATGCGATGGCAAACCGCGGAAGTCACGAATACGAGGAATCGCAACCGAGATCAGACGATCCAAGAATTCCCACATGCGGTCACCGCGTAGCGTGACCATGCAGCCGATGGCCTGATTCTCACGAAGTTTGAAGTTAGCGATTGAGTCACGGGACTTAGTCACCTTTGGCTTCTGGCCGGTGATACGAGTCATGTCAGCTACTGCGCCCTCAAGCAACGAAGGTTGCTGAGTGGCACGACCAACACCCATGTTCACCACGATTTTTTCAAGGCGGGGAACCTGCATGACATTGCTCAATTCGAGCGAGGCCTGAAGGCCAGCACAAATCTCGCTTTGATATTTGGACTTGAGACGGGGCATTGTTGCAGTGCTCATCCGATTTCCTCACCTGTGGTTTTGGCAATGCGTACTTTTTTGCCGTCAGCAAGCACCTTGTAACCGACACGTGTGGGTTTGCCCTTATGCACGAACATCACATTGGATGCATCGAGAGGCATGTCACGGTCGATAACTCCACCCTGCTGATTTTGTCCGCTGGGCTTCTGGTGCTTCTTTACAACATTGATTCCGTCGACTAGGAGCTGGTTCGAACGCGGCATAACACGCGAAACGGTGCCTTCTTTGCCTTTGTCCTTACCGGAGATCACTACTACGTTGTCACCTTTTTTGATTTTCATCTCACAGCACCTCCGGCGCTAACGAAACAATTCGCATGAACTTCTTGTCACGTAGTTCGCGACCAACTGGTCCGAAAATACGTGTTCCACGAGGTGTGAGATCATCTTTGATGATGACCGCAGCATTCTCGTCAAAACGGATGTAGCTGCCATCAGGACGGCGCTTTTCCTTCTTGACGCGTACGACGACGCACTTCACGACGTCACCTTTTTTGACACCTGCACCAGGAATCGCATCTTTAACAGCGGCCACGAAGATGTCTCCGATCGAGGCGTATCGGCGACGTGTGCCACCGAGAACCTTGATACACAAAACTTCTTTGGCGCCACTGTTATCGGCAACTCGAAGACGACTTTCTTGCTGAATCATGATTTATCCTCCGTCGTTCCCAGGCTCACTTGGCCCGCTCGAGAATCTCAACGAGGCGCCAGCGCTTCAGTTTCGATAATGGACGGGTTTCCATGACGCGCACGCGATCGCCAACATTGGCGTCGTTGGCCTCATCGTGGGCATAGAGCTTCTTGGTTCGTGTGACGAACTTGTTGTACTTCGGGTGACGAACTCGCTCGATGATTTCGATCACCAAGGTGCGATCCATCTTTGAAGACGACACGATGCCCTCGCGGACTTTGCGCGGTGCACGTTCTGTTGTGGGTGTTGTTTCAGACATCTGATTCACTCTCCGGCCTCAGCGGCAGCGATTTCACGCTGACGGATAAGGGTGTTGATACGAGCGATACGGCGACGAACTCGGCGCAATTCGCTATGGGTGTCGAGCTGACCGGTGGCGCTACGAAAGCGGAGGTTGAGTGCCTCTTGCTTCGAAGCCCGGAGCTGTTCGACCAATGATGTGAGGTCGAGTTCGCCTAGTTCAGCGCGGTCTTTGGCGGCTTGAGTTGCCATGATCAGATCGCCTCCTCGCGGGTAATAATGCGGGCCTTAATCGGCAATTTCTGGATGGCCTTGTTGAGGGCCTCCATTGCCTGCTCGCGACTTGGGAATGAGAGTTCAAACAAAACACGGCCAGGCTTCACGACGGCTACCCAAAACTCTGGGTTGCCCTTACCTGAACCCATACGGGTTTCGGCTGGCTTCTTGGTGACGGGCTTGTCAGGGAAAACATTGATCCAAACCTTGCCGCCACGCTTGATATGACGAGTCATAGCAATACGCGCAGCTTCAATCTGACGAGCGGTCAACCAGCACGGCTCAAGAGCTTGGATTCCGTACTGACCAAAAGCCAGTTCACTTCCACCCTTGGCCATACCTCCGGTACGACCACGATGGTGCTTACGATGGGCAACTTTGCGAGGCATCAACATGGTGAATCAGTCCTGTGCACGGAAGTGCGGGGTCTCGTGCCCATCGTGGGTGCGGCGGGCGATTTCTTCTTCCTCGTCGAGTAATTTCTCGAGTTCTGGATCGGCTTCTTTCACGAGTGGCACTTGGGCTGCTTCAAGAGCTTCTTCGGCCTTACGGCGACCACTTGACGACACAACCTTGCGTGCACCAGGTACACCAGGAGTTTCGCCGAGAGCACTTGTTGCTTCGCGAACAATCTTTTCATCAATCACTGGCTTGTACGGCAAGATGTCGCCACGATAAATCCATACCTTGACGCCAACCCGACCACTCGCAGTGCGGGCTTCGCGAAAACCGTAGTCAATGTCGGCACGCAGTGTGTGCAACGGCACGCGACCTTCGCGGTACCACTCGGTACGACTCATTTCAGCGCCACCCAAACGACCCGAACACTGAACACGAATGCCAAGTGCTCCAGCCTTTTGTGCGTTCTGCACGGCTCGCTTCATAGCACGACGGAATGCAATTCGTCCGACCAACTGATCAGCTACACCTTGAGCAATCAAAGCCGCATCAAGTTCAGGAGACTTGATCTCCACGATATTGAGTTGCACTTTAATGTTGCCGGTGAGGGCAGTTAAACCAAGACGAAGTTCATCTGCCTTGGCACCCTTACGACCGATCACGATTCCGGGACGTGCAGTATGAATGTCGACCTTGAGGGTCTCTCCACGCTTGCGCTCAACTTCAATGCGCGAAATCGCTGCGTCTGGAAGTGACTCCATGACATAGGCACGGATCTTCCAGTCTTCGGTGAGATATTCCTTGTAATTGCGCTCACTAAACCAGCGACTCTTCCAGTCAGTGGTAATGCCTAGGCGGAAGCCGTACGGATTGACTTTTTGGCCCATCAGTTGGTCTCCTCGGCCTCGGGTGCTGCAGTTTCAATTGACGTAGTCTCCACAGCAGTTGCCTCGATCGTGGTTTCTTCGATATTCGCTTCCTCAGTCGCCACTTCTTCAACTGAAGTGTCAACAGCGTCATCGGAACGCTTGGTACGGCTTGCTTGAACACGAGCCCGACGATCAGCAACGCCACCACCGCGGGTTGCCCGACGACCGCTCACGGCACGCTCACGGCGAGCCTGAACAACCTGCAACAGTTCGCTGTCAATCACACCAAGAATAATCGTGATGTGGCAGGTGCGCTTGTTGATACGAGTAGCACGACCTTTGGCACGTGGCTTAAAGCGACGCAAGGTGGGACCTTCGTCGGCGTAGCAGGCCTTGATATATAAGGTGTCAGCGTCAAGACCATCATTATTCACCGCGTTGGCGACAGCTGATGCCAAAACTTTGCGAATAACGCGGGCTGCTTCACGCTCCGTGAACTGCAAAACCTGATCGGCAATGACGACATCGCGTCCACGAACAAGGTTGAGCACAACGCGTGCTTTGGATGCCGACATGCGCGAACCGCGCACGCTGGCTCGAGTTCCGGTGCGCTCACCGGCAATAAAGGAGCGCTCGTTTAGTTTGGGACCAGTCATTACTTGCGACCCTTCACGTTCTTCTCTTGACCTGCGTGATATTTGAAGGTACGAGTCGGTGAGAACTCACCAAGCTTGTGACCAACCATTGATTCAGTGACATAAACCGGTACGTGCTTACGACCGTCATGCACAGCAATGGTGTGACCCACCATGTCGGGAATGATCGTCGAACGACGACTCCAAGTCTTGATGACCTTTTTTTCATTGGCAGCGTTCAACGTGTCCACCTTTTTTACGAGGTGGTCATCAACGAACGGACCCTTTTTTAAGCTACGAGACATCTAATGCACCAATCCTTTACCGGCGGCCCTTGCCGGAACGACGACGACGAACAATCAACTTCTGTGATGCCTTCTTGCCGTCACGAGTACGGCTTTCTGGCTTGCCCCATGGCGACACGGGAGGACGACCACCCGAGGTTTTACCTTCGCCACCACCAAGAGGGTGGTCAACCGGGTTCATGGCGACACCGCGGGTTTGTGGGCGAACGCCCTTCCAACGGTTACGACCAGCTTTACCGATCTTGATGAGTTCGTGTTCGGCATTGCCGACTTCTCCGACAGTGGCGCGGCAGTCAATTAGCACGCGACGCATTTCTGTTGAAGGTAAACGAAGTGTGGCGTAGTCACCATCTTTGGCTACTAACTGCACACCAACACCAGCCGAACGCGCCATCTTGCCACCTTGACCGGGGCGCAACTCAACGTTGTGAACGACGGTACCAACAGGCATGTAGCGCAATGGCAAAGCGTTGCCTGGCTTGATGTCTGCCTTAGGACCATTGGAAACATGATCGCCAACATTCATGCCCTTAGGAGCAAGGATGTATGCCTTTTCACCGTCTGCGTAATGCAACAGTGCAATACGGCAGGTGCGGTTGGGGTCATATTCAATCGTCGCAACCTTGGCAGTGATGCCATCTTTGTTGCGCTTGAAGTCGATCATTCGGTATTGCTGCTTATGGCCGCCACCGCGGTGACGCGATGTCTTGCGACCATAGGCATTACGACCACCAGTCTTGGACTTGCTCGTGAGCAATGACTTTTCTGGTGTCGTTGAAGTGATCTCGGAGAAATCTGACGAGGTCTGGAAACGACGACCTGCAGATGTTGGCTTACGTTTACGAATTCCCATGACGTGATGCCTCAGTTGTTCTCGAACAGTGGGATTTCATTCCCAGCAGCCAAAGTGACGATTGCGCGCTTGGTACCAGGGCGACGGCCGGGGCGATTAGTGCCTCGAGTGCGCTGGAGTTTGCCCGCACGGTTGAGCGTGTTGACTTTTGTGACCTTGACGCCCCAGATTGCCTCAACAGCATCGTGGATCTCGGGCTTTGATGCATCCACATGAACGTTGAAGGTGTACACGCCAGTCTCAATGAGGGCGTAACTCTTCTCCGACACGATGGGAGCGATGATGATGTCGCGTGGATCTTTCATCACTGACCGTCCTTACTGGCTCCGGGCAATGAGCCCTGTGAGAACACGATGTTGTCGTTGCACAGCACGTCATAAGCGTTGAGTTCGCTGATTTCAATGAGTTGCACTTCTGGGAGATTGCGGAATGAACGAATCGCATTGAGTTCGTCGCGGCGAACCACGATCAATGTGCGACCATCAAGATTCAATGCGTTCAGCGCTTCAATAGCTGCCGACGTCTTAGGCGCATCAAATTTCCAAGCATCGATGACGATGACTTTGCCTTCCATGGCACGATCTGACAACGCCGATTGCAAAGCAATCTTGATCATCTTCTTAGGAGTCTTCTGCGAATACTTGCGGGGCTTTGGCCCATGGGCCACACCACCACCAGAGTAATGAGGTGAGTTGGTCGAACCCTGACGAGCGCTACCAGTTCCCTTTTGCTTGAGTGGCTTCTTTCCACCACCAGAAACCTCGGCGCGAGTCTTTGTGCTCTGTGTCCCAGCACGACGATGAGCAAGTTGCGCAGTGACGACTTGGTGCATCACTGGAACATTTGGCTGACGACCGAAATCGTCATCGCTTAAAGCGACACTACCGACATCTTTGCCAGCCTGATTCTTGACTTTCAACGAAGGCATCAGGTCACTTTCCCTTCACTGCGTTGCGCACAATAACAACGCCGCCATTTGGGCCCGGTACCGAACCACGGACTAATAACAAGCCGCGCTCGGCGTCGGCCTCAACAACTTCAAGATTCAAAGTAGTGACTTGCTCATGACCCATGTGTCCGGCCATCTTGAGACCTTTGAGAACACGACCTGGGTACGAAGCCGAACCAATGGAACCAGGAGCACGGTGGTGCTTGTGGTTACCGTGGCTGGCGCCCTGACCGCGGAAGTTGTGACGCTTCATACCGCCGGCAAAACCCTTACCGCGACTCACTGCGGTGACGTCAACTTTTTGGCCTTTGACGAATTGATCCACAGTGATCTCTCCGCCAACTTCAAAACCTTCAACGCTCTCAAGACGCAACTCAACGAGTCGACGACCGGATTCAACATTTGCTTTCGCAAAATGCCCAGCATCGGGCTTGGACAATTTCTTTGCGTCCTTATGCCCATAGGTAACTTGCAGCGCGTCGTAACCATCGCGCTCAGAAGTTTTAATTTGTACGATGCGAACTGTTTCAACACGAAGCACAGTCACGGGAACGACGCGATTGTCGTCAGCCCATACCTGTGTCATGCCGAGCTTCTCGCCGACGATCGCTTTCTTTGCCATAAGGCAGCCTCTTCATCCAGCCAGTTTCCTGGCGCTTTCGATTTGACTTTGCGTGTACTGCGGAGAACCGCCGTTCACGCAAATGCTCCGAAGATCTTGCGATCAACGGAGCATTGGTTCGGTTGTTGCCATGTGGTCCCCAGCGGACTGGGCTCACATAGACATCGATTGCAGCGAACAGACAAAAGTCCGTTTCGCACGAGGTGAGAACCCTACCGTCGGATTTCCCCGAACCCACACGCACCGCCTGCTTATTCGCGCAAAGATCCTGCTTTTTAGCGAACCTTGCGATCGGTAAAGCCATGAAATCTCAAAGTTATCCACAGCCTGCCAAGTTTTTGCCGGATAGCGTCTGCTGACATGCGGAGAAAAGTCTATTTATGACCCTTACGCAGGTCTTTTGTGGAAAAGCCAGCCTTAAGGCCAGATTTTGAGCGCCGCAAACAGCAAACCGTGTAGAGCGACCATAAGCGACATCATCGCCATGTTCGAATTTCGCAAGTTTTGATGCATTTCGGAGCGTAATTCGGCAAATTTCGTATCCACTCGAGCAAAACCCAGCGCCATTTCCGCCCGCAGACTGCCAAACTCAG
>CALGTP010000397.1 GCA_937902105.1 uncultured Actinomycetes bacterium | reverse complement strand
GTGATGTTGAGGGTCATTCGTAGGGTCTTATCAAGTGACGCGGTATCACCGGCTGGGTTTGTGGCGGCTGTTGTAATGCGATCGGTTTGGTTTCGTGTGTTTTCGTATTCTTCTAGGCGCGGGCCCTTGAGCCTTGCACGGGGGAGCCACTCATCTGCCTCGTCAGTGTAGCCTACCCACCGGACTTTGTATTGGGTATTTTTCCCTTTCCCTCGGTGACTAATGATGCTCTCTATTTCATATTCGAGTTCGGCGGCGCGGTTCTCTTCTTTCTGTTCACGGGGAGTGGGCTGTAGGAGGTCGACCCACGTCGTGTGTGACGTTGTATCGGTCGGTTGTCGGTTGGCGTCGAGTGTGCGTGGGAGGTGGAACAGGCGGGATAATTGGAGGTTGTACAGGTGGCTGACTGCGAGTTTTGGCCATGGGATAGCTTTTCGCAATCGGGTGGTGGGTGCGAACTGGATAGCGAAACGGGATGGGTCAGCTGCCGCCTTCCACCCGTCGCTGCATGAGGCGGAACGGGAGAGGAGGGCGCGGGAGACGATAGTTCCTCCGCATACGAGGCGCTTCCGTTGGCGGGGTTGTCCGAGTTCTGTACGGTTCTTTTCGCTGCCAGTCCCCCATTCATCACTACGTACGCTCGCTGCGGATTGTCCTCCGTCCTCCCATACTGCCACCTCGGCCCACCCCCCGCCGTCCGCTTCTGGGTTGGGGGACTGCGATGGGCCCTGGTCGGGTGTGTTTTGGGGGGATGGGCCCGTTGTGGGTGTTGGGGGTCGGGATGCCGTTGGGGTAGGGCTAGGCTGGGTGCTCTCGGTCGGTAATTCGCGCATGTCCCCGTGTTCGAGCCATTCGTATTGTAGTTTTGACGACCCTCCGGTCTGAGTGATAATGCGCATGCCATTGGTAGTGAGCGACACCCATGACCCGCTGGGGAGAGGTGTGTCCCGTATGAGTTCTTGTATTGAGGGGGGGTTATGTGTGTTCGCTCCCACTGCAACCCGATCGAGGACCTCGTACCAACATTCGGGTATGCCCCTGTAGAGGGCGTCGAATTCCTCGGGTGTGCAAGGGGTTTGGGTTTCTTTGCTGCGGGCGAGGCCTTTGATCCCGGCCCACGTGATGAGTTTTCCATCGGGTTCAAGCATGTGGGCGATGTGGGTGAGGCCGAGTGCTGCGAAACGTTTTGAGCGGTCGTAGACCTCTTTGGCGTCGGTGTCGCGTTCTTGGCTCCAACAGCAGATTTTGGGATCGGACGCCCCGGCTCCTTTGCGCTGTCGCTGTTCGAGTGCGTATGTCTCCGGGTCGAGTGTGGCGGCGCCCCACCGGCCGGATATATTGGGGTTATAAAAGAGTGGTTCCATCAGAACCCGTCCAAGTGACCAGTGTCCGCCTACACGCACCGTGCGAGACCCCTTTTGTTCTGCGTGCCGGTAGATACTCAGGGGTGTGGTCGTTCTGGGCTTCCGGGGACCCGTCATAGGGGACGAGACCGCGGAGTGTGCCGTGGGCTTTTAAGGCAAGGCGCCAGTGGTTCGGTGTCTCGTGTGGCAGAGAGAGGAAATCACACGACGAATGTAGTAGGCGACGGCCCATTCTCAGGTGGCCGTACGCCTTATTTACCCATGACATGACGAGGTCGATGCCTTGGTGATTGGATGGTGCAACGAGGCGTCCGATTTGGCGCTGGTATAGGCTGCGCGCGACGAGTTCGATGTCTTGACATCGTTGCCCGCCCTCCTGGTAGTCTTGGATTAGAGTTAATCTTGAGACCGCTGAGCGGTGGGAGTCGGAAAGTTCAGTCACATTTGCTGGCGCCTCGAAAAACTGCCATGCCATTTTACGCCAGGCGGTGAGCATAGCCGGTAGGTTAGGGGGAGTTTGCGCCTGCACTAGATACCACGCCACGGAGTTGACGTGGTTACGGATGGCCATGTTGCGTCCATTGTGGGAGCGGGGGACACCCCGTGCGATCCATCTATTGTATCTCGTGATTATCTCGCTGGTGACTTTTTCTTCCCACTTTTTTGCAACGTCTGCTGGGGCGCCGAGGAACATCCCCAAGTATTTTATTAGGGTATTCTTGGTGTTGATGTCGCGCCCCTCTACCCATCCGTCTGGGAGGACGTCGGACCCCCTGAGCGTCCCGACACGCAGTCCGAAGGTTTTAGGCCATGAGTTGACGGCGCCTGACGCATTTTCATATATGGCCAACAGTGCACGGAAAGGGGTGAGTTGGTCGGTGTTGCGCAGATAGAGATTGAGGTCGTCTGCGAACGCCCCTGCCTTGAGGGAGCGGCGGTTACTCTCATCCCCCCCGATCCCGGGCACTGAGATA
>CALGTP010000396.1 GCA_937902105.1 uncultured Actinomycetes bacterium | reverse complement strand
TAACTTCGTGTAGAGGCTGGCGACGGAGCGGTACACAAAGTCTTTGTTCGAAATCGAGTATTGCGATGGGTTGTAGTAGAAAGCGCGTGCCGTGCACTTCGCGTGGTTACCTGCCGTGCAAAGGATGTGCGTCAGTTCTGAGTTCCAGTCAACAACCTTGCTGCACAGCGCGGCGGTCTCGGCACTCAGCAGACAAAAGTCGAGACTCGACCCGTTGCGCGATACTGCCGCGTTCGTTTCCCGCACACATGCACCGAGGCGCGTCGTCGGGTCCATCCATTCTGATTTGGTAATCGTACCGCTACACGATGTCTCGTTTTGCACACGCTGACACAGCACCCACGGCGCGGCCCACAGCTCGTCGTCGCTCGGTGCCGGCGCATTATTTTGCTGGTACTCCGTCGCGCGAGCAAGCAGTTCCTCGAGCAGACGGCCGCGCTGCCACGTGCTTTTGTTGAAGACGTTGTAGAGTGCAGGGCAATCTGCCTTGGGCCCGTCCGGGCATGCGTGCCGGCGCAACGCCGCGGCCAGCAGGCGCTCGACTAAAACGGTTGTTGGTTGGCCAACGCTAAGCTGTTGCACCTTGTTCGATAGCGGCGTTTCGCGCGCTCGGCGATCGACAAACGACGCAGTGTCGTGTCGGTCGCATGTGGAACACTTGCGCTGGCGCGTCGCCGGCCTGCGCCGCGCGGCAAATGGTGGCTCAAAGACGAAGTCACGTTCGTACCAACTGTATGCAACGGTGCCTGCACCGGTCTCGTTGCGCCGTAACATGCGGCAGCGCGTGCTGACAGGGTTCTTTGTGCAGAATTGTGTAATGTCAGTGTCGTGTAAAGATAGTTTCGGCAGACGACCCATGTGACACGCAGTGCCGGTGGCGCGCGCACCGTTTACTTTGTCTGGCAATACAGGTGCCGTTCCTGCCACGTACCGCAGCGCAAACGAAGGTAATCTCCAGAAGACGTTGCAGTATGTCGACGCAGATGCCATGTTGCTCGTGTCCCCGTCGTCGACAGTGCGTACATACATATGTGGCCAGTCGAGCTTGCTCTGACAATTTGGCGTGCTGCCGGGCACGAAGACGACAGGGTTCCACCGACCTCTATGTATGTCGATGGCGTCGAGCAGCAACGCCCTGCCTCTGCAGCGAAACTGAAGCTTGCCATTGCTCAGTACCGCGTCGACACAGGCGGTGCGGTCTGACAGGAAGCGGGCAGGGTGTTGTGCAACGAATTTTATCTCGGTCACAGTCGCGTGCGCATATTCGCTGGTACCAGTAATATGCCTGAAGCGGATACGGTTGCGTTCGGCAGACGGCGAGCGTGTCGTGTACTTCACATTGACATTAGAATAAGCGCTTATCCACTGCAAAGGACACCGCCAGTGTACTGTTGCGCTTCCGGCCGTCGGCTGTCGTCCTAGCATCATCGTGCTCTTGTATGTATCGTGTTGTATCGCCCACGAACTTGCGATAGACGATAACCAATTAGTGCCAAACGACTTGTCGACACAGCTTTTACCGGCAGATACGCAAACCAGGTCGAGCATGGCAGAAGTCGTGGTTCCGCTGCCTACATCGCGCACGCGGAATTTAATGGAATGTCCGCCTATGTCTGTTTGTAGCAATTGCAGGGCTGTGACTTCTGTCGGATCGTCTACGTTTTTGCCTTTAAACAGTGTGCTGTCGGCTGCGAATAGGCCTGCTTGTATATTGGCACTCACGGTTGCGCTGTGCAGGTTAGAGATCGCACGTCCCTTGACACGGCCCTGCGCCCCGAACTCAAGACTACACGTTTGTGCTTGCGCAGGCTGTCTGCTGCACAAGCTACCGTCAGTCATTTGTTCATGTTGTGCAACACTGACGACGTCACCCTGCTGCAGCCAGCACTTTTCGTACATGCCGCGCTTCACGTTTCCGTAGAATATCGGAAATTCTTTTTCACAGCTCTGCATGTCCCTTGACTTATCGCACGTCAGGTCGACGATTGTGCTTTGTTGTGACGCCGACAGCTGGCAACCGCACGATTTGCCGTGGGGACACGACTGCAAATCGAGCATGCCAGACCACAGCGGCATAAGTGGCGCTGCTCCTGCTGGAGTCCTGAAGCATATCTTGTTGTCGACGGACACTTGCTTGGTGTGCCACTCAGTTTTGACAAGTTCGTCGAGGAACGTGATTCCTGGGTTTTGTGCGAAACTTACGTAGAATGCGTGCAGGAGGACGTCTGCGTGCGGATTTAAAATGAGTTTTTGGTCGTTCTTTATAGCCCATCCGATGTTCTCTTTCAGGTCTTCAAGGCAGTCTATGAGTTGCTTTTGTAGATCACTCTGCGCGGCCTGTGCGATTTTCTTGTCCGGACATTGGAAGTTCTGCTTTTGCACTATTTCGTCGTACTCCTTCGTGAGAACGAGACGTGTCGCGAGATCCTGCGCCATGACGCGTTCTTGCTGCATCGACGCTCGCACAGCAGGGATATACCGCATCGTGCCAAATCTTTGCGACACGCCGAGATACATTGTCTCACGCACGTAGTAGAGTGCGAGTAGCAGCATTTGTTTTTGTGAGATGGCAACGTGCTTCGTGTCGCTGTCTTCGTCGATAATGTCGTAGTACTCATAAACTTCTTCGTTGAGTACTTCTTGCGCAGCCAACATTTCCTTGAAATTTCGAATCCGGCGGTACATGCGATACTCGCCCGAAACAGTACCATCGACAATTCGCGAAGGAAGCGCGTACTCAGCATTTGCAAGAATATCGTCGCATACTGCCGGTACGTTAACATGGTCGACAGAGTACTCCGACGTTCTGTTGCTATTGATTAGAGACTCATTCAGGTTGTACATGTTTGTGAATTCGATTTCCGGAATCATGTCCGCATAGCTAAATACCGGCGACGTCGTCGTGTCGAGGCTGATTCGTATGGCGATCTTTGCCTCTACCATCCACTGCACCGTCAGCACCGTGTTTTCGCGGAGGCGTTTGCTGCTACGCCCGAATATGAAGTGGAACATAACGTCATAGAGTGTACACTTCAAATCGCTTTTCTCGTTTGTGCAGTACGTCAACGCGACTTGGTTATACGCAAGGCTTTTTATATCGTTGTTTGCGAGCCGCCCCCAACACATCTTATCACGAGTGTCGTACTGTGTCACATTCTCGCAAGTGTTCTGTTCCTGCGTTGGATTCCGTTGCCTGCATATGAGTGTAGGAATAGATGTAACGTCCCATTTGTCGACGGTGTTACTCATTATTTCCAGTATCTCGTCGTACACGTCCTCCGCGTTTGTGCTATCGCCGTCACTAGCATAAATGTCAGATTGCTTCTGCAAATGACCGCGCAAAGTCACATCGCGTGCGCTTTCGACCATGATATTGTTGCATTGTAATATGTCTTTAGAGTTTGCATTCGTAATCACGGTGAACCAGTCCACCTGCGCACCGCCGTCGCTTTTCGGAGCAATAAGCACACACTTCCAGAACCACGACATCGGTACCTCGACGGGGAAGTATCCGGTGAACATATAGAACGTGAGGCCTGGCACATTATCTGCTGGCACATCGAACGCGCCCATGAGTTTCACATTTTCGAGGTGCACCTGCTGCAGACGCATGTAGACGTGTGTAGCACACCGCGCGCGGGTCTTGTATTCTTGCAGGTCCTTGATCCCGCGGGCCTGGTGCTGCAGGTCGAAAATAGATTCGATGAGTTTGTTGATGGTGTATGCAATACACTCAACAGACTTGTCTGTCAGGCGTTCGCATGCGACCAAGTCAAACGGAAGTGCGTTGGACGGGTTGTAGGGCTGTGATAGCAACCAGTATATGCTTTGGAAGCGGTCCAACGCG
>CALGTP010000395.1 GCA_937902105.1 uncultured Actinomycetes bacterium | reverse complement strand
TCATTTGACGTCATCGCGCAGATTCAACCCGATCATTCGGTCGTCATCACCGAAAAGATCACTCAAGTCTTCCGTACCGATCGTCATGGAATTGAACGATCGATCCCCATTGACTACACCGACTCGGGCAGCCATGTCATTCGCGCAATGCAGATCGCCGCGTCTGAAGGAACTCCCCATTCGCTTGAGATCTCTGATTTAGGGGGCGCGGTTAACGTGCGCATTGGCGATGCCGCCATCACCATCACTAATGCCCACACCTATGAACTCAGTTATCAAATTGAAGATGTGCTTGTCATAAATGGCGATATTGCAACTTTGCCCCTTGACGCGATCACTGATTGGCGCCAAAGCATTGACTCATTGACTTACACAGTGGTCGGACCAGGCGAGCCGCTTGATGCGCGTTGCTTTCAAGGTGCAATCAACACTCAGAATCCCTGCGATGAGAATGTGACGACTCAGGATGGTGCGACATTCGCAGCAACCAACCTTGCCGCCAATAGTGCCTTCACGGTTGAACTAGATTTTCCGAGTTCTGCGTTTAACGCCCTGCCAACATTGATCGACCGATCACAAGCAGTTCCAATGGCAGTGATTGCGATTGTGTTGATGTATCTCGCACTTGTCGGAGCAATCTTTATCAACCTCACGCGTTACCGTCGCCAACGCGCAATGGCGATTGCTGGAATTACCGAGACATTTTCGGGCCCGATGTCACTCGACCTGCCCGACCGCATCCAACGACCAATCTTGCCTCCGCCCCCACCCGGATCGCTATCAATTGTGACGACCATGACGACCCAGGAGATGCCCATTGAGTTTGTTCCACCAGTGAACCTTGACCCCGCATGTTTGTTACGAATCAAAGATGGTCATAAAGCCAACGTGAACCAAATGATGGCCTCCACATTGGTTGATCTTGCTGCCGACGGTGTGATCACCCTCAATCAAGTGAAGAACCAATGGGTCGTGAGCCGAATTGCACAGCCGCCACGTCAGGTTAAAAGTTACGAACTCACACTTCTCACCGCTTTGCTTGGTGATACCAACGAGTCCGTTCTTTCGAAGAAAAGTACCGCGCTGGCCACAAGAGTGAAAACCTACGTTCAAGAGGTTGATGCTCAGTTACTCGAACTTGGATTACTGTCTGGGAAAACGTTGTCAGCAAGCGCACGTGTACGAGGTGGAAAGCTCATCTCACGAGCGATTCTCACCGTGATCATGATCGTTATTGCAATGTTTGCTGCGGGTATTGGTTCTGCCGCTAATGGTCTCGTGTTTTTGCTTCCCTTCGGTGCCATCGTTATCGGTGGCGTGATCTTGATCTACGGAGCCCTGAGCGAGTCTGGGCAAATGAAGGCATTCACCACACGGGGACTCGGCACCGCCGTGCGTGCCGAGGGTTTCGAGCGTTTCTTCCGCGAAAGCGAATCGGCACACGCGCAAGCCGCCGAACGAATGGGATTAATGCGTGAGTACATGGGATACGCCGTTGCGTTCAATGCGGTGACGACTTGGGTCAATGCCATGCCGCAAGGACAACTTGAGCAATGGAATATGAATACCTCACCGTTGTTATTCGCAACATTGCCCAACCAATACATCTGGAGCAGTTCAACTAGAACGGCCTATACCCCTGTCAGAACAGCAAACTCCAGTGGTTTCAGTAGCGGTGGAGGCTTTAGCGGTGGTGGCGGAGGCTTCGGCGGAGGCGGCGGCGGTAGTTGGTAGTTAGTAATTAGTAGTCACCGTTTCGGTGATTCACCAGCAATCGTAGTTCGACGTAATTCTCGACGAAAGCCGCCGTAGTCATTCATCGCAAAGTGTTGAGTTGAACGATTATCCCAAATCACAACATCTCCCGCTTGCCATCTATGCCGATAACCGAATTTGGCATCAGTGCTGTGGAGATGCAAAAAGGCCATCAAAGATTGTGCCTCATCAGTTGTCATGCCATCAATATCGCGAACATAAGCCCGATTAAAAAATAAAACAGTGCGCTCAGTTTCGGGATGCCTCGTCACCAGTGGGTGCAATTGTTGTTCGTTCGCCGAATCATCACAAACGATCTCCATCCCACGCATTCCCGAATGCACGCCCTGCATCTTGGGTGAATAGGCATCGCGCGCTGAATGCACAGCATCTAGGACGTGGAGTTTTTCTTGCATCGCCCGATTCAACGCAGCCCATGCGGCGCTCATCGAAGTGAAGCAGGTGTCTCCACCCCAAGGCGGAACATCCACGGCCGACAAGATCGTAAATGAAGGGGGTTCAGCCTGAAATGAAAAATCAGAATGCCAAACGCCACCAAAATTAAAAGATGCCCCTTCGTCAGCCTCTTTGACGACCCGAATGACCTCCGGATATTCGTCCATCGTGGCAATAAACGGCACCTCGCCGAAAGGTCCAAGCCGAGCCGAAAACTGACTCTGTTGTGCTGGGTCGAGGCTTTGATTGCGAACGATGAGAACCTCGTGTTGGCAAATTAACGCCCGCAATTCGCCAAGTTCTACATCGCTGAGATCACACAGATCGATTCCAGTGACCTCGGCCGCTAAAACCCCCGTCATTGGTTGAACCTTGATTGGCATATCTGAACCCTAACTGCTCTAAGGTTGAGGTATGTCAACAGTAGTGGTCCCTCGTTTCGGCGAATTGCTCAGTCCCTTCATCTCGCGGGTACCAGCAGTGGCCATGCCCAGATTTCTTGCCTTGCTCGAAAGAGGCGCCGCCAATCGCTACCGCATGTGGGCCGCTGAACTTCCGGAACATCACGCAGTGCTGATGGCCTGTGCTGATAGCGAGGATGAGATCGCTCATCGTATTGAGCAAGCCTTTGCCCTTGACGAGTCGTTGCGCGACGAGCTACTCGCGCCACTTCCTGAAGCTACACAGACGTATTACGACGCCTTTGCCCCATACGACATCTGGGATCAATTACGCATTCAAGCGAACGCTGAACGTCAGGGCGCTAACGCCTGGCGAGGTATCGCCGCTAATCATGGTGATCCAGATGTGGTCGCGGTCTTGCACTCATGTTCGGCACTAGAAGAACTCAGCGCCGATGCACTTGATGCCTTGATCGCCACGCACGCCCCCACCCACTAGTCATCAACTAGGATTTCTGCGTGCCAGTTCAACGACTTTTTCGAACGTTGCAAGTGGCGACATTATTGATGTCCACGACTTATGGCGTGATGTTCACCATGCTTGATGATTACCGTGATGAATACGGAATCAGTGAGTCAGGCTTAGGATTTGTCTTGGCAATCGGTTTTTTCTCAGCCTTTCTCAGCCAAATATCTATTGCCCCATTAGCTGACCGTGGACGAGCCAAGACCCTCATGGTCACTGGATTCCTCTTCGTCATCATTGGTTGCTTGATCATGGGATTTGGTGAGACGTTCATACTCTTAATTTTGGGCCGCTCACTGATGGGTATCGGAGGTGGAATGGCGTTGCCGGCATTGCGCAAAATCGTCATTGTCGCAGACCCAGAAAATCTTGGAGGCAATTTAGGAAAATTGCTCAGTGTTGACATTGCTGGTTTTGCCCTTGGTCCAGTGATTTCCGTTTTAACAGTGGATACTTTTGGAATTGCTGCTCCATTCATCATCATCAGCACCGCCGTTTTCGTGGTCACCATGATTCTCATTCGTGTTGATGTACCTGAAACTGCTCTCGCCGATCGTCCTCGTGAGCACTTGGCCTTTGATTTACTTCGTATCCCTGCGGTATCGGGGGCAGTCCTCATTGGACTGGCTCTGTTCTTAATGATCGGCACCTTTGACTCGTTGTGGTCCATCATGATGGATGATCTCAGCGGTCCTGAATGGATGGCCAA
>CALGTP010000394.1 GCA_937902105.1 uncultured Actinomycetes bacterium | reverse complement strand
CTACCCTCAGCGACAAACCAGTCAAGCACCTTGCAACCAAAAGTTGGAACTCCGCTCGGAAAAGCCTCATCGTACAAGAACGCACTCTTGAGAAACTACCGCCATTGGAGCCCTATCCTTTTTTGAGCGCCATAGACTACGCTGCACTTCCCGATGCCGATAGAACTTACATCCGGATGCACAACAAGGCGATTAAGGACGCAATGGCAAAGATGGAAAGTACAATTCCAGTGTCACACAGACAAACACATCTCCCTCGTGACGCAAGGAAAGAAGTAAAATTCCAAGACTCGGGGAGCCGATTCCGCGTACTCGCCATTACAAATGACGAGCTGGAAGAGCTGGACGAACTCGAACCCTCCATCGTGCTAATGAGTCACCCGCATGGATGCGTAGACCTAACTCTGAGCGACAGCGACGGTTCCAACCATAGCCACGACGATAGCATGAACACATCCGTTGTCGACGATGTTCTCGCCTCCATCTCAAACGAGCTTACGTCATATGGTGAAACACCATGGTGTGGACAAGGATCACTGGTACCATACAGTGACACCGATTCCGACACACAAGTACGTGAAAACAAGTACGACAGTAATCCCGCTGAGCACGACGATGGGTCACTGCTCAACACCGCGGAATCCTCATGCTCCGAATCCGATTCTGATTCAGATAGTGACCATAATGGACCTCACCTCACAATCAGGGCTGCGGATAGCAGCGCTGCTGGTGAAACAACCGTTACATCATTAGCCTGAGATATACGTCCGAGCAACGACGATCATAAACTGCCACCACCACCATCACCTTGCGGGTATACACCAACAGGGGACATTCCAGTCGCAGAGTCAGACAGGCAGCTCCTTCACCACAATGATGTGACGAACGCCAACGACATGCCACACACGCATCTCACCGAAGAGGATGGGCCTTACCAACGCGAAATCAATCTCAAAATACGCAAGATTGCCAATCGCCTCCTATCAGCTCCCCAGTCGCGGTACCGGACCGCGAACTACCACCGGTGTGTAGTAACCCCAGGCCGCGGGCTTGTGTGCTCTTCCGATATCCAGGAAGGGCAAGCCATAGCCCACTTCAAAGGTACTATCATAGACCACGCCACGTACGAGAGCATGACCAACACTCGATCCCAATACGTACTGCGACTATTCGAGGAATCCGATCCTACCGACTCGCCACACCATCACAAGTATCTGGACTGCTATGAGCGCGCATGCATTGAACCACCTGCATGCCTCGCCAGCATGGCCAATTCCGCCGAAGGACTATACGATAGGCAAAATGACATCAACCTCAACCATGGCCATAACAACGCCGACGCCGTCATCTTAGATGCCTCCGAAGCCAGAGGAATAGGGGTGAGGACTAGGGGTGACCACCCTCAGCTCGTGCTTTACGCACAGCAGTTCATCCCCGCCGGGGACGAGATAATGTGGGACTACGACGGTCTCGAAGTCCTTGATGACCCCCAGGAAGGGGGTGGTAGTAAGCCCACCATCGGTGAGCAACACTTCCAGCGTGCCATCAATGACTTAGCGAGATACTCCACCGCTATGGAACAGGCCCCTGCATACGCCATGTCAATACCACGATCACCGAGCCCCGTCGTCCTGGTAACATCCGCTAGCCCCTTCGACCCATGCTATATCATCTGGGATTGTGCATCCGGATCTAACATCTGCAAGAACCCTGACCTAGCAACCAATGTCAAGCTCTGCAAGCCAGCCACCGTGATGGGTATCGTACAGGGTTCCGAAGGCGTGTACACACAAAGCTGCAGCTTCCTGGATCCCGCCCTGGGCCGATGCCCCCTCGCAGAGAACTCCATCGCCAACATACTGTCCCAAGCCGTCGCACTAGATTCCGGGTTCCAAGTCCGGTATACCGATGCCACAGACCGCTTCATCGTCACACACCCCACCAACACAAGTGTACAGTACGTATTTGGTAGACTAGCCGGGGCCCGAGGCCTGACCAAACACTACCTCATGGACACGCGAACCATGATGCCACCAACCAATGCAGGTCATCCCAATACACACACACTCCTAGGCGCGCTGGGGGACTGCGTAGGGGTGGACACAGTAGAACAAAGGTCCATGAAGTACACAAAGAGCCAGATAGCTTGTGCTGACAAAGCAATGGCCTTCATGAGATGCATCGGTCATCCGCCCGCGGCACAGTGCCTAGAGATGATCGACAGGATGACCAACCCACCCGTGACCAGGGGTGACATCAGGGTAGCATTGGACCTATACGGACCGAACCTAGCAGCCATCAGAGGGAGGACCACCAAGACGACCACGTCTAGTGTAGAAGCGCCCACTCTCCTGGGGACAGCCGTAGTGATGGAACAGACCGCAGAGGTAGACCTTATGTTCGTCAGAAAGGAAATATTCCTAATGTGCCTACTATCTCCTCTAGAATTCTCGTTAGTAGTCCCAATAGAGTCCAAAACAATACCCGCCATCCGCAACGCACTAGACAGCATCATAGCCGCAAGCCAGGCCAGGGGGTTCAAAATAACCACGCTAAGAATAGACAACGAACCTGGAGTAGCATCACTGAACGTGACTAGCATGCTAGCCAAGCACAACATACTTGTTGATACCGTAGCGGCCGGAGATCATGTGTCAAAAGCTGAGAGACGTATCCGGTTCATCAAAGAAAAGTGGAGAGTCCTAGTACACACATTGAGCTACGTACCCAGCAAGCTCATTGTCAAGTGGGGAGTAGTGGCCGCCAATAGGCTCGCTAACATGCAAAAGTCCACCACATCCAATGCGCCAGAGTCACCCAGAGAGAAGTTCCTAGGCAGACGAACCGACTACAAGCGGGACATAGGAGGGGTGGCTTTCGGGACGTACGTACAAGCACCAGTGCCAAACCCCAACAACAGCGATGCCCCCAGAACAGAGGCCTGTATCGCACTCTTGCCAAAAGACAACCAGACCGGAACATTCTATGTGCTTAAGCTCACGACCAACAAGGCCGTGTCCAGAAGCCACCTCATACCTATGCCCCTCACTGACGTACTCAAGAACTATCTCGACCGGGAGGCGCTAAGGGATGGGTACTCCTCCAGAGATATCGAAGCCGAAGAAGATGCCGCAGAAGCCGAAGAGAACAAGGAAACACCCGTTAAACCAGAGGAAGGTAGGGGTGTACAACACCATCAGCTCTTCGACATGGCGGGCCGAAACACGACTACCGAACCATCACCAGTGATATCGCAAGTCGCAGAGAATCGAGCGCTGGTTGACATTAAGACAGAACGTGTCGACCATCACGAAACAACTGAGCTCACCACATCTAAGGAGGCTCAACACGATGTGATCGACCTGACCGACAATGACGAACCACCGTATCACTACATAGTACCAAAAAACGAGTCACCAAGGAAGCCACCCAGGGCAACCAAGGTAGCGAAGGAAGCTCCTTCAAACACCAGACGGTCCCCCAGACTAATAGAACAAGAGGACTATCCATACTGGTCAAACACAGGCGTCGGAGAAGGGATATACGACATCCCCGAACGGGAAGAAGGGAACGAGCCTGCCGAATATACCGAAGTACTAGCCACGACGACCGAGTGGACGCCCAACGACGACAAGGACTACGACATCACCGACTACAACGAGGAGCTGGTGCGTACAGTCGAGTACGTATTCGCAGCGGCCGCAGGCAATATGTCCTGCAGCGCCGCGCTCACGAAACACGGCGACACAGCACTCAAGTCTATTCAAGAGGAGATGTTCCAGTTCATAGACCGAGGAGCCTTCTTACCAGTTAGGTGGGGCGAGATGACATTCGAACAACGAAAGAGAATCATACCCTCAATGATGTTTCTGAAAGAGAAGTACACTCCAGAAGGTGACTTCGAACGACTCAAAGCTAGACTAGTAGCCAGAGGCGACAAGCAAGACAGGGATCTCTACACAGACGATGTGTCTGCATCTACAGCATCATCAATGTCAACGTTCGCCGTCATCGCCATAGCCGCACACGAGAACCGTAAGGTCCTAATAGGAGACATCCCCGGTGCCTTTCTACACGCAGACATGAAGATAGACGGCGAGGAAGTGTTCCTAACGATCGAGCCGGTATTAGCTGACATGTTGACAAAGAAGTATCCAGACATGTTCAAGGGGTACCTGAACAAGAACAGTGGTAACCTCACGGTCAAGCTTCTGCGTGCTGTTTACGGTACCATAGAAGCCGCCAAGCTCTGGTTAGACGATCTCACAGCAACACTCAACAAACACGGGTACACTGCGAATCCGTACGATCCATGCATCTTCAACCTAACAGACGAGGAAGGGAATCAGTGCACCATATGCCTATACGTAGACGACTTGCTCATAACCTGTAAATGCCAGGAAACCATCGACACAATCATCGGGCACCTAAACGCTAGGTATGGAGGGGTCAAGACCTCAACCGGGAAGAAACTACACTACCTCGGGATGATACTCGACTTCACCATTGAGGGATATGTCAAAGTCACTATGGACGGAATGATCGAGGCAATTATAGCCGACCATATGGGAGCTGACCATCAGAAAACCCCCACCCCGTCAACTGAGGAACTATTTACTGTAGACGCCAACTCTTCACTACTCAAGGAATCCGATCGAAAGATCTTCCACACAGCAGTAGCCAAAATGCTATACGTCGCCAAACGTGTAAGACCGGACTGTCTCACGGTCGTAGGGTTCTTGGTCACAAGAGTGACGAAAGCCACGGAAGAGGACCACTCCAAGCTGCAAAGATTACTAAGGTACGTTGCCCAATCACATGAACTCAACTACAAAGGAATCACTCTCCACATAGGTAAACAAGGCGTGGACGTACGAGCATGGATTGACGCTGCACATGGAGTGCACGACGATTTCAAGTCTACCACGGGATGTGCTATAGGTATTGGAGAGCACGCCTTAGTGCACTACCACTCCAGCAAGCAGCCTATAATCGCCAAGTCCAGCACGGAAGCCGAGCTGATTGCTGTAACAGACGCCGCAAACCAAGCCATACACCTCAGAAGCTTTCTTATCGCACAAGGGTACGAGGAGAGGCCCGCAATCTTGTACCAAGACAACATGTCCGCTATTGCGTTAATCAAGAAGGGAAAGTCGGGGAGTATGAAGACCAGACACATAAGCATCCGATACTATTGGCTGAATGAGCAATGCGACAAGAATATCACATCGATCGTATACAAGCACACCTCAGAGATGGGTGCCGCAAACATTCTAACCAAGTCAGTAGTTGGAGGACAGTTCGTAAAAGAGAGGCAAGCGGTAACGAACTGGGACATATCTATGTTCGACTAATCGGACCAAGTCTCTGTATTAATACATTCGGGTATGAATCAATACAGGGGGTGTGTTGGGATAAGTCTCAAATTTACATGTGGTACTTATTAGCGCAGATAGGACATAGTACACACACGTACTGTATATGTAGCTAAATTAGGTATTGTATTATAGGAATAATACATACAGTACGTGTTTGTTATAATAGCGAACACGTATTGTATATGTTACTTTTACTTAGGAGTATTTAGTAATGTATATCTACAGTACCGATAGGACGCACATACGGGTGCGTTCAATCGTGGGGGTAATGGGGGTTTTTGCGAGAAAGTGACCGTTGGGGTCGTTTCCATGAAAGGATTTTCTAGGGGGGTTCTTTGTCAACGGACTTTCTTAGAAAGATATTTTGTAG
>CALGTP010000393.1 GCA_937902105.1 uncultured Actinomycetes bacterium | reverse complement strand
GATGTGCAGGTGGGTGACGTTTACCAGTCTTGGCCAAGCTGCTGTCAGCAGTACCATAATAGAGTGGGCATGCAGGTAGTTGTCAGGAGTTGTCACCGCCAGGCGCTGGATGGCGCTGATGTTGTCCGGGGCGAGGTGCAGGATATGCCTGGCACCATCCGGGTTATATATGTGGCATCGGGGCATGGCGTTTGCTTGCTGGTGATTGTGCAGGGAGAATGTATCCTCGTGGCGTGCCCAATTCATGCCCTGGAGTTGCAGCAGTGGTCGGTCGTGTTCTCGCAGCATGTTGAGTGCTGCGTATTCGACGAATTGTCGCACGTCTAGTATGGGCCAGAATGGCGGATGTGCTCCATCGTTTGCCGTTATCTCTAAGAACCATTCATTGTCGCGGTTGTTGTGTAGTGGCCTCTGGAGTTTCGTGAATGGGAAGGATTGTTCCTCATTTAGAGACAAGAAGCGTGCATGGTATTCCTCAGCAACTATTTGGTGGATGGCGCTGTTGAACAGTTCATTACTGAAGCTTGAGTTGTGTCCGAGTAGCCAATCTTCGTCCGAGGAAAGTGATTTAATGACCGTGACCAGGTCGCACGAGTCCTTACGGTCGAAGTAGAGCACGTTCATCACGCTGACGGTGTTGTCATCATCGATGTTGACAAAGTCGCTGATGTAGAGATCCAGTGGGGACAGTGTCATTTTGGCTGGGCGTCCGGCGCTTTGTGCTTGGAGTCGAAAGTCACAATTTGTCAGCCCTGTGAGTTTACTGACCATGTCCATGAGGAGTATAATTTTTGTGAAGTTATTGATTCCGATGTAGGATGATTGGCCCTTCCATTGAATCCTGATCACGTGTGTCCAGTCACTGCACCGAAGGAGAGGTTGAAGGATTGAGCATGTCGGGGAGATTATGACGTGCCACTTAACGACTGTCGAGTGAACTAGGACTGCTGGCATGTGGACCACGATGTTGTCTACGTCCACCTTGTAGCCTGAGCGTCTCTGGGTAGAGATTGCTAGTAGCCGTTTGATTTCGTTTAGCGGGGGGTCGCATGCCAGAAAGAGCAGAGTGCGGGATGCCTTGAGGGTGACGTTTTGATGTTCGAATACCACAGTCATGATTGGACGGCCCGTGCGTGTCATTTCGTGGTTGAGGGTGAGATGTAGATCGAATTCACCAGCTCTATCAGCCTCTCCGTTCCAGAGTTCCTGTATCCATGTTTGCAGCTTGGTGGAGTGGTCTGAAGGTTGGAAGCTTATATCGTCGTTGCTGTCGTGTGCCCCAGATGGTCTAGCCGGCGGAGCTTTGCATTTTGCTGCCGACAGGAGGAATTCGTCTCTATTAAGGCCAGTTCTCGTCTGGACCCAAGACAGTAAGTCATCCACTGCGTTGGTATTCGGCATTATTATCGGTGGTTTGCTCTGTGTTGGATGTGACGAGCCATGTAAGATCGTGAAGCTGGAGTATGATGATCGAAGGACAAATTCTCTGCCCCTCTTGTGATGGGTGCTGGCGTTTTCGGCGACGAGCAGTGTTGTTGACACTATTTTTGCCACGTGTGCTGCCGCGTTTAGTGCCTTCTTTAACGATGTTGTTTTCCGCAACTCGGTTCCTTTGGTGGATATGAGCCATTGTTGCATCTTTCGAACTGCCTCTGGAGGGACGGTATGCATTGCGTATGCTGCTTTGGTTTGCACAAGCAGCCGCATCCATTGTGGGATTTGGCTACGTGCTGCCGCGTTTTCACCTCGGATTACCGCCGTCAAGACAGCGGCTGGGCATAGCTGTACTCGGATGGTCGTCGGAATGGTTGACCCGGCCGGCGCGCCACTCATCGCGCCACTTGTGGCGGGCATTTCGTAGCTCGGCTGGTGCAGAAGTTGCGCCCCTGTTGAAGTTGACTCGGCCGGCGCGCTCTTCGTGGCCGATGGTTGCTCTTGAGCATGTCGATTGCCTTGGTGTCTCGTAGGCGCCCGTGTATCATCG
>CALGTP010000392.1 GCA_937902105.1 uncultured Actinomycetes bacterium | reverse complement strand
ACCTATGAACTCATAGGGAAAACCAGCAAAATCCTGCAACAAATGCAAAGTATGTACAATCTGAAATTGTGTGGCCACTGGTAAGCGGGCGTGAGCCTAAGAGCACGCCCGCCTCCAGCCCAAAAGTCAAGTTGGCGCATTGGAGCCGCTATAGAGAGGAAATAATCTATGTGTGGCAGAAAAATCAGGAGCGGCTGCCCGTAAAGGCTCAGAAGAGGAACCAGGTGGATTGACACGATCTTGCTGCACTGCGATTTCAAGAGGCATATGCATGTTAGAATCAGGAAAGCAACCTGGAACGCTACCACTGCTGATGCTAATGGCTGGCGATTGCAATCTTGGGTCACCGCTGGAAAAATCAAAACTCACTGTCTGAGAAGATCCCGCCAAGAAGTCCTCTGAAAATTCAGCTACATGGCTCATCGACTTTGAGCGGGGTTGTGTGTAGCACAAGTTTTCATCCTGGGTGTTGTCACGAGTGGTGGCTGCAGTATTACTGGAGTTGTTGTTGCAAATGGACTTTGCTGTGCGTGCATGGAAGTTACGTGAAGAGACAATATCTACCATCATTTGTTGAACTTCAAACGCTACCACGTGCAGAGCTTTGACTTGCCGAATTTGTGCCAACGGTAAAGCTTGCAGAGATGCTCCTTTCCCGGCCAAGGCATCAGCAGCATCATTGCCAATTGTGTCTTCAAATTTCACCTTGCCACGCCTGACATCACTAACGGAAGCATGACCCTTAACCTTAGTGATCAAAAAAGACTCGGTCAATCGGTTTTCTAATAAAGCATCCAATTCCTTCCACAAGTCTGCATTGTGCACTTTTTGCCAGTGGAGCGCTTTCCAAGCGGAAAGGTGGCGGGTACACCCATTGATCACGTAGGTGCTGTCACTTTTTACATGCACGCGCCTTGGTTCGTTAAGCAAAACATGTATCACTGCAGCAAGCTCAGCCCGCTGATTCGTCTGAGACAAACCAATCAGAGATGCAAAATGGTTCTTGGCATGCCCGTGACCCCACCAAGCGCCCACCCCAGCCCTGCGCAAGCTCTTGTGTTGATTATGAATACAAGCCCCATCAGTGAAGACAACCACCCGACCATGCAAGAATGTTTCAGTTTGCTGGTCCTGGATCGGATGTTCAAGAGACAGCTCCGCCTCAGAAACCATACGCGTTTCATCAAAGATAAGCTCGGCAACATCGGGGCTCACCTCCACGCCATTCGAAACAATGCCACAAGCGGTAAAGCACTTTGGCCAATCTGGACGCCAAGCCAATGTAGCAAAGGGATGTTTAAAACGCTCCTCCCGCCACGCAGGACACTCCCAATACATGTGGTCAGGGGTCTCGGGCACTCCCAAAGCACAGAATGGACAAACATCGTGTTCCACTAGTTTTGCACGGTAGAGTCTGTGCCCAAAGTTTACCGCGCCCGCCAAAACAGACCGCAAAATGCCTTTGTGGACAGCTGAACTTGCTGATGACCTTAAATGCTGCGTGGTGGATTCACTGTCAACTCCTTGCTCCAACCCTTTCATATCCCCCCGTCTCTTTGCAGCCCGCTGCCAAAGCAAACCCCGCATGCAACCCCGTAGCTCATGACCCAACTCTGAGGAAGTAAGAGACATTAAATCCAAAGCCAACTGGTTCAGGTGTGGCCCAACGCAAGCCAAGTTGCTTAGCAAAGGCGAACAATTTGCCAACCGGTCCTGCAACAGCCACCCGCTCCCCCTCCCGAAGATGCCAAACCCGATAGTACAGATCTAAAACTTCAGGTCTTTTGGCAAGCATTCTCTTCAACACCATGAATGACTGATGAGCAATGGCCCAGGCAGGGTCGAGAGCATGGCCGTGGCATAACAAAGTGAAAGCGACTTCTCGACATCGGAATTTGGAGCGCTTCCCCCAAACAGCAGACAGCAGTTGTGTACGCAACTTGTTCAGTAATTGACCGTCGTAAGACGAAACGGAGGAGCCATGCATAATTTTGGCTGCAGCAAGGCCCCTAGCAACCAAGCTGCGCAGGTCAAAGCTCAAAGGCAGACGAAAAATCCTTTTAACAATGTCCAGAGCGGACTGCAATTGTTCATCAGTCAGGGAAGTCGTGGACGTTCCATCAAAAGCCAAGTGGGCTCCCAACACTTTCGCGCTCCGTTCAGG
>CALGTP010000391.1 GCA_937902105.1 uncultured Actinomycetes bacterium | reverse complement strand
CGCTTCAAACCCGGACCTAAAACCATCGAACGCCAACACGACCGACTCGCCTCTGCCGCCGACGCCCAACTCACCAAACTGGAAGCCAATGTCAGCAAGGCCCAATCTCAGATCGAAAGCAAAGTAGGATCACTGCAATCCGGACTAGAGGCTGCACTGGAAGCGAAAGTCGGCGCACTACAATCGCATATCGAAAAGCACTTAGGAACACTTCATAACAACCTCTCGAAGGTAACGACCGACCTCGGCGCACGTCTCGACCAACATGACGCATCGATGGCTGCTTTCCGAGAAATGAACGCACACAACGCACTAACCATGCAACACTGCCTACGCAACGTCGCCAACTCCACGACTGACCTCAAGCACGCCGCGACCATTAACGACACCGCGGCGGCTATAGGACGGCACACACGATCATCTACCATACAACTACCACCCATCTCGGGAACTAAGCCACCACAACAACAAACTGCCCACGAACTCTACACATCACCGGACGACACCGCCGACGCCATCGGACACCTTTTCGCCATCGCGACTGCCACTCACCCTGATGTCACGACACTCGACGACCTCATCGGATG
This sequence comes from uncultured Actinomycetes bacterium, assembly GCA_937902105.1. Lineage (GTDB taxonomy): Bacteria > Actinomycetota > Acidimicrobiia > Acidimicrobiales > Ilumatobacteraceae > Casp-actino8. The sequence goes on along the minus strand of CALGTP010000391.1, from coordinate 4,503 downwards.
GATCGACACGGAAGCGACAGACACTTCCGAACTCTACGCCCTCACTACCTTCCGGAGACCACCACAGCCTTCCAACCCTGGCACCTACAAACTCATGAAGTGGCCCGCCATAAAATACGAAGACCTCACTGAACAAGCAAAGGACCTATACCGCCGCCGTGATAACGTCACCACCGCCGAATCTTATATCTCGATAACTGGACGAGCATGCACTAACTGCCCACCAGAGAGTAGACTCATGCCCCACCTCGAGAGTCGCTGCCCCACTATCTATCGACACACAAGCCAAGGACAGAAAGATAGGGATGCCGTCCGACTCGCGAGAGACAAAGATCGACTCCGCGAACTTGCTGCCGCGGCATCTAACCAATAGGACACCTCGGCACCGCACGACCCACCCGCGGTGCCACCACTACCAACCACCCACCCACCCAAACAACCAGATGAGGGGGTGAACCCACCGCACGACCCACCCGCGGTGCCACCACTACCAACCACCCACCCACCCAAACAACCAGATGAGGGGGTGAACCCACCGCCACCGTCACCCGCGGAGCCCCCATCACCAACCACTCATCCACCCGAACAACCACATGAGGGGGTGAACCCACCGACACCGCACGAACCACTCGCGGTGCCACCATCCACAACTACCCAACTACCCCCACATCCAGATGAAGAGGTACAGCCAACAACGGATAAACGCACTGCTCTCTTAGAGGGGGTGAAGACCGACACGGACCATAATAAGAGAAGCAGCGCTGCCGAACCACCAACCAAAACCGTAGTCGACCTATTCTCGGGGTGCGGAGGTCTAGCCCACGCCGCGAGATCACTCGGATTCCACCACCTAGCCCTCGTAGAATCCAACGAAAGGTGCGTAGCCACACTCAAGCTCAACGGATTCAACAACATCATTAACGACCGACTGGAAAACCTAGACCTGTCACACCTTCGAAACGCTGACCTCCTAGTCGCAGGACCTCCATGCCAGCCTTGGTCGATCGGCGGCAAAAGCATAGGCGAGGAGGACTCACGCAACCTATGGGCCACAACCGTTAGAGCGATCCACGACATCCAACCATCCACATTCATGCTCGAGATGGTGGATGGATTCTTGCGACCTAAGTTTAACACCACCCGTTGGCAACTTATCGCCGACCTCCAAGCCCTAGGCTATCAGGTGTTACTGTCGAGGGTAAACGCAAAGGACTACGGAGTACCACAACACCGTAGGCGATGCTTAATCCTAGGACGCCGATCACTAGCGCCGTTCACGACGCCTCCAACTAAGCCCCAAACCACCTTACGCGACGCCATACGGGACTTGGGTGAACCCAATGGCATCAATAGACACGATGCGATCGGCCACGCCGCCAACTACGATGGTCACGAACCCAGCAGCCTCGATGCACCGTCGAAGACCATCAGGGCGGGCGTTCACGGACCGGGAGGCGGAAACAACACGATAGATACCGGCCACGGGCCACGCTACCTCACCGTACGCGAGATGGCCAGGATTCAGACTTTCCCCGACGACTACCAGTTCGACCCGGTGTGGTCGCACGCAACCAAGGAACTAGGCAACGCGTGTCCCCCCGCCCTAGCCAAACTCTGGCTGACGTCATTGCTGGAGGACACCACCGAACCATCTACCCCCCCTGCGGACGCACCGCCAGACGCACCCGACCGCACCGCCTCTGAAGCCATCCAGGCCCTCAGACACGAACTCAGTAGGCGCATAAAGCTTACCCACATCTTGGAAGCCCACGCCTCCGTGCTGCAAGGACAACTCAACAGCTCAACAGCACAACTGCTCAGACTAGATGGAGGAGTTGACTCCTACATACTAGCATTGAGCGAACATGCCTCAGACCTCGAAAGCCACCTTATCCCCGACGAGCATGATATCAAGATGGCGACCGAACGCGCAAACCTATCCTCACTTAACCCCGACGCCCAAGCACGGGCGAGCAAGGCCGTTAACCGTACGCTCGAGCTATCACTCCTCCTACGCGCCCTCCGGCAGGAACGAGCACTAGCGACATCCATATCGGAAGGGCGCACCACCTCCGACACCATGGCCCACCTGCCGACGTACGAGAGTGCGAAACTAACCGAGTCCAGACAGGCTGCGTACCAGCACAGCATAGACTCCTCACTCGATGACGCCTCCGACGGCCAAGACAGGATACCCAAGGAAGACCTCAAGAAAACGATCTTCCTTAAATGCCCGACCAGACTACTGACTGGAGGACCCCTTGATGAGGACGACGTAATTCCCCTGTTCAACGTCAACCTACGGGAAGACATCGACCCAGAGGAAGAAGAAGAAGGACCTACCAAGTACTTCTCGGTACGCGCGGACCTACTCATCGACGACGGCACCGGTAAGAAGGTCCAGATGAGTAGCGTAGTCGACTCGGGGGCAGCCTGGACAGCCCTCAGGTACTCATTCCTCGAGCGAACAGCACCCGAACTACTCAGACTAATGCGACCGAGCCGGAAGCGATTCAAGGACGCTCAGAATAACCTGATGGCTATCGAAGGGCGTATACCTCTGACTATCTGGATTGGGGACCTCCGACTTACCACGTACGCCTACGTCTTCCGGCACCTCAGCGTCGACTGCCTCCTAGGCGTAAACACACTCTCCAGGAACGGTATGATCATCGATTGCAATGCCAAGCGACTATATGTAGCCGACACGCGGTCGGCAGGGGTACCTATCAAGACTGGGACCTGCACGTCCTGTAACACGTGCCCGCAGCAGATTGCGGCGATGTGCGTGGAATGCCCGCCGGACGACGCAGAGTGCTACGCCACCTCAGTGACCTACGACGCGGACCGCAGTGTCTTGCGAGTTGCCTCCCCGGACGGCGAAACGGAGCTTCCCGCAGTACGCTCGGACCATACACTCGCCAGACTCAGGTTGGACGAGGCCATCACTATAAAACCCGGAGAACGCGCAGTACTCGACCCGAAGATCATGGGACTCGACCCGGACCGCCTGACCCCCACGTTGTTCAAGACCAGTGCCGCCCTCGCTCGACTGGGGCTACTTTCCCTTGACGAGACCGTGCACAATCCCACAAGTCCCAAGGTGCCTTTCGTAGTTAGTAACCCAACCCCGCAACCTATCACCTGCCCAGCACACCTCGTTGTCGCAACTGAGGTACGGACCGAGGTGGAAGAAGACTACACGACAATCGCTGCGGTACTGTCTGATCCCACCGAAGAATTAAGAGGTATCGACGACGGCGGTATCGAGGACCTCAGGAAACTCGGGTTTAATCTGGATAAGGCCATCGACCCCGATCTGCCCCGACTCCCCGATGGAAGTTATCAGCCCCTCAGCGACGCCAAGAAAAGAGAACTCTACACGGTGGCCTTGAGATACCACTACGTGTGGGCGCGAGACGCTAAGGTACCTCAGGTGTCCTACCTGGTAGTGATCGATATCCCTACCGGCACTGCGCTGCCCCAGGCACAGACAGCCTATCCGATCCCCGCTAAGCTGCGCGACGCCGCGATGGCCGAGATCGATAAGCTCCTCAAGGCTGGTCTAATAGAACCAAGTATGAGCGACTGGGCGTCACCGGCTTTGATACGAGTTAAGAAGGACTCAACCCCAGAGGATGTGAAGGTTAAATTCGCCGTCGACTACCGTAGGGTCAACGCCGTCACCATCCCAGACGCCGGCGGCCTCGGGACTCAGTCCGATATCCTATACGGCCTGGGAGGTCGTTTCAAGTTCCTAGGCTTGTGCGACGCTGCCGGGGGATTCTACCAGTTCCTGCTATCCTCGAGCTGCCGGCATAAGTCCGCGTTTATACTACCTAGTGCCATGGGAGGCACCCTGTTCCAGTGGAGGGTCGCCCCATATGGGCTTACTCGCAACCCGGCTGGCTACTCGAGAGGGATGCAGTTTGCCCTCAAGGGACTCCACCGTCGTAAGGATCTAGACGGTGGTAGAGGCGAGGGCGGAGCCACCTCATGGATCGATGACGTGTGCATGCGAGCCACAACTTTTGGAGCGTTTGTCGACCTCTTCGAGAGGGTACTGTCCAGGATGGCTATAGCCGGAATGTCGCTGAAGGGCGCCAAGTGCGAGCTGCTACTGCCCGAGGTCAATGTCCTCGGGTTTGTGGCGACCCCGCACGGGCTTCAACTACAGAAACCTAAGATCGATGAGATCCTTAGTAAGGGCATCCCCTCCAACCCCAGAGAGGCGGGGACATTCCTCGGCGCGATCGCTTTCCTCCGCCGTATGATACCTAGAGTATCGCTACTCACAGCCCCCATGGTCGATGCTTGCAAGCGGCATAAGGCGAGGTCCAGCAATAGGAGCCGAGCCAATAACGGTAAGTACTCCCCCGAGTCATTCAATGAGGAGGAGCAAGAGGACGTTAACCAATCCTGGCAAGCGACGGTCGATCACCTAGACGCCTCCGCCGTACTCGCTGCCCCGGAGTTTGATGATCCGAACGCAGAGTTCGTACT
>CALGTP010000390.1 GCA_937902105.1 uncultured Actinomycetes bacterium | reverse complement strand
CTTGAACTAATACAATCCCATATGACACAAAAGCCAATGCTGCGGGGTGAAGTGGATGCGCGTACGTTGCGCGCGAAAGTCTAAGCGTGTGTGGATGGTCTGGCAAACGCGGTAAGTGCAATGCGTTTGGGTCTTGGGTATATGCGTGGGTCTCTGTGGCCTTCAAAGGCAGGTTCGGTGTTGTCAGCTTTCTTTTCCGTGGTGCAGGCCCCGCCCGCGGGGGTGAAGTGCAAGGCACCGCTGATTCTGAGTAGGTAGTTCGAGGGACATTCCCATGCCCCTCTAAGTGGAAACAGTTCATGATTTGGTTATGGTTGCTGCTGGTCTGTACTGGCGTGAAATGCGGCTCGTCGCTCTGCGATCTCTGCCGCGCGCTGTGCCATGTGTCGTCGCTTGTCCTCAGGCGTAACTCTTGTGTCGCCCCTTGGTCTTCGTACGAACGGCTTGCCGATAGCGAAGGGGGGCTTCGTGGCGAGCTTGTGCCAGGAGTTGCGGTCCTGTGCGAGGTTGGCCCATTCGGTGAAATTCGTCGGGAGGTCGAACCGCAGGAGGTGGCGCTCGAGGGACCTGCCGTAGGTCATCTCCTGGCCGCCGGTGACTCGAGGGGTTCGCACCCACGACAGCAAAAGCCGTTTGGGAAGGCGACTCTTGGGCATGCGTGCTACGTGGCCGGCCCAAAGAAGCGTTCGGCTCGCGATATAGTGCGGTAAATCGAATACCCCGGTGCGCTGCTGTAGACTTTTAGAGGTGATGCGGTGGACGAACGTCTGACACATGGTGACGCGACACATTTCGCGAATTCGCTTGTTGTGCCATAGGCTGAGCCTCTTTATTGACGCAGCCGTAAGGCACCAAGATTCGCATCCGTACAGCAGCACCGCGAGCACGCCTCCCGCGTAAACCTTGCCCTTGAGTCTTTCTGGTACGTCGGCGGAGCTGAAGAGGCGGTCTCGCAGCGCGCCAAATGCTTTCGACGCTTTTTTGATCCGTGCTTCGACGTCGTGGTGATCCGAAAGGTCGCGGTGAAGAAGCGAGCCGAGATATACAAAGGATTCAGTGAAGCTAACGGTGCCACCGCAGTCGAGAACGAGGTCTGAGGTGTCGCCGTCGCTGTACTCCTCGTTTCGTGCAGGGCAGTACATGGCCTCCGTTTTGCTCCTTTTGCCCTCTGAACCTACGTGCATCAACATGCCGAACAACCTTAGGTGCTTAAACACGCTGTTCGCCGCTGCTAGTAGAGCAGCTCGTGAGGCAAGAGGAATAGCCGCATCGTCAGCGTAGATCGAGGCCCAGAAGCTGAATTTGAATTCGCCCTGGTTGGTCCAGTCAGTGCCCGAAATCTTGCCTCCGTTCTTACCTTCCATGCGTGTGTTGGTCCGGAACTGCAGCTTGGCCTCTTCCGGCATAGTCCGTTCCAGCGACTCCAGACAGGCTTGCAGGACGAAGAGGAAAAGGGTTGGGCTGAGCGGGCATCCCTGTTTGACACCCACCGAGCAAGGCACCGCCACCGGTTCGCCGCCGAGATCAAACGCCACCTCCAGGTCTGCGTTCATGCGCTTGATGACGCGGATAAGATGAGGAGGCACGCCGAACTTGGCAAGCACGGTAAAGAGTACGTCCCGTGGAACAGAATCGAAGGCCTTAACCAAGTCCACGAACAGCACCCACGATTCGAGCCCGTGCTCCCGCCGCTTCTTCAAGGCCTGACGGATGCAGAAACTTCCGTCCGCGCAGCCGCGCCCACCGGAGAGGCCGTTTTGCTCCTCGATGACGACCTCCTTTAA
>CALGTP010000389.1 GCA_937902105.1 uncultured Actinomycetes bacterium | reverse complement strand
CGGTTTGGGCGAGGGCTTGGCAACAGGTGTTGGCTTCTGGATTTGCGAAGCTAGTAGGTCTTCTAAGATTGATGTCATGACCTCGTGTGACTGTTCAGCTTCGGCAAGCAAGGCACGAACCTCCTCAGTTGACCCAGCTTCTTCATCTAACACTATATCATCAAACGACGAGAATTCGTCATGTGACGTGCTACGGTTGCTGGTTTCTTGTGGCATGGACGGTTTTTGGTTGCTCGTGGAAGCACGTGGTTGCTGAACAATGTGTAAGAGATCATCAAGCAACAGCGATGACGCACCTTCCGCCTTGTGCGCAGGCTTCTGCCTGGTAGTGGTCTTAGCCGGCGATACATCAGCAGGATCAGTGAAGCCCCGAAGCACCTCATGCAATTGTGGCAAACTGTAATATAGTCATGTTGCTTTGATGGCCTGTGAACTGTGCACTACACACCGAACATGTCAGCAGGCAACTTGAAGTACAAACAGTCAAGTCACAAAGAGAACACATATGCATTTGGTAACCATAATATCTGAATGTGGGAGCATATTCCAAGACTGACCATTATCCAAAGCTTTAGGTTCAGCTGCAATCTGGCATCACTGGGAGCGCAGCTGTCAGGCACGCCAGCGGCTTAGCAGCATCTCTCAAATGACTTAAGGTGTACCTCGACTGCTTATGTAGCAGAAGTCGCTACTCGAAACAATAATTATCATTGTCACTACCTAATAGTACACAACGCGAAAACGAACATATAACAAACTTGTTACGCAGTAGAGGCACTCAACTTCTTGAATCGTCCAACGTTTGCAAGCATACGTCAGCACATGCTCAGTAATAAAATCAAGACTAAACACTGATTCTATGGGTGCAGACTGCCCAAACGAGTTCGCCCTCGGTTTTGCAAGTGCTATGCCTGTCTGTCTGAGTTTGACTTCATATGGATAGGGTTGTCTCGATGATGGACCGTCAATGAGCACCAGCTGCTGGAATTTAGGATTTCCATTAGGCCACACCATCATTGTGTAAATAAATGTCGAGGGTTCCGGACTCAATTCAGATTCATCAACGCAGCTGTCATACCCTTCTATCACCCAGAGCTGGAACCGTGGCCTGGCGCATGTTGACATCACTTGTTGCACAACTATACATTTCAACATGTCAGTGTGTGATGGCAGCAAATCACTTCAACGAGGACACATCAACACTTCCAAAACGATGTAGAGAAACTGGCTGGCCTTGTTAGCGAACTGAGCTGGTCGAACTTGGTTTTGAAAGCTTGAAACTGCGCCTTGGCTCTCAGCCAATGCAATGAATAAAATAACCTATTGATGACTGTTTCGCTGGTCGGTAGCCCGACTACAGCAAGTCACCCGGATATAGCAGTTTATAACATAATTGGTGGCTAAACAAACAAAATCAAACATTCATGATAATTTTGAACTGCGTGCAACTTGGCATCCAATAAGCCTTCCTCCCTGAGACGAGTGTAGCAGGTGACTACTGACGGGCAGCACGTAAATGCCGGCCTTCAGCGACACACAATGCAGTGCTGTGCGATGTTTGACAATGCGGTCACAAACACAAAAATGCAGTTTACAACCCCTAAATTGCAATTTTGTTTTCGTTGGCTTTCAGTATCTAATGCTACCTATGGGATATCTGCGTATTGAACGACATCATAAAAGACACTGTCGCTGCCGACGAAGATGTTTGCAAGGTTTGGACACTCAGAGAAATAGATAGACAGCTGCACATCATGTAAACAACACTGTCAACTGAAACTACATGCGCGCAAGGCTGTCGGGAACCAGGGCCCCGGCACCTCGCACATTGCCATCGGACCAATGGCAGGCCCAGTCCGTTTGTCCCATGAGTTTGCTAATCTGTTCGTCGTTGTTTCTTGTATCAGCTTATCCACGGTTGCTTCAGTTATGACCGACGCTGCGCTGGTCACAACTGCCATTGATGATTCAATTTGTGCAGTGTCACTTAGTACTATATCCAAATCAGTGTCCGCAGCAGCTGGCTGTTGCATGAAATGCTGCGCAAATAATCCATCACTGTTGAACTTTTGAGTGTGATCTGACTCAGAAAAGCTGACGACCTTTGCTCAACGAGTTAGCGCCGATTGGCTACATTCCAAACTCAATCACGAAACATGTCATATCAGCAAGAGAACCATTGATGGAATCAGAAATATGGATCAAACTGATAGGTAAGCGCTAAACACATATGGCACGATTTATATTGGACAATCAAGGCTAATGAAATGAATCAGGACACATTGCCAGCGACCATTAAATCACAGTCTGTGGAAACACGGACCACATGGTCAGTGGCAAAGACTTCGTCCTTCAAGTGGTTTTGGGGAAACTCTCACTGTAAGCCGAATTTCAAGATATCGATTCCTTGCTCCTACCTAATAGAATTGCGTCCAACAAGCATTCAACAACTGAATGGTAAACATATGAACCAGTGAAAACTAATCCTGCTTCACAAGTGCAAGGCCCACGTCGTGATCAGCATCGTTGAAGTCATCTACAAGCGGTGCGACACTTAGCAGTGCTATATCGCAATGGTTTTGCCTATCTTCTTCAGGTAACGCTTCAAACAATTGTCTGGATTCTGCCCAGCCTTCCTTTGTCCAGAACAGGGCCGGATCGGCCTGCTAGCACTTCGTGGGTAAGTGCGGTTTGCGAATGGTATGAAAGTAGCAGAGTGGCTTACCAAAACAATAAACGAAACAGCGAAAACGACAAACATAAAATGTTCTAAAACCCAGGGCCTCTAGGCGTGATGCTTCTGCTGCACGCACCCAGTGGAACATATGAAGCCCATTCCACTTTCTGATAATGTCTTTCTGTATTGGCTTGTCGACATCTGACTCACGTTTGTCGGTGTCGCATGTATTCTGCTGCGGGTGAGTGCTAAAGCAACGGTTGATTTGTTTCGCCTGCCGGAGGGTAGATGCACACGCAAGTGATTCTACTCCTTCAGGTGGCACCCACAGAGTTTGACTATACGAAAAGCTATCAGCTGTCATTAGACCTTGTAGTGGAAACAATTTGTGCGCACTAGACACTCTCGCAAGAAACACATGTGTTCAAGCAACCCATGTCCGCAAACATCACGAGAGCTGCGCTTATTAGCTGCGTTGTCATTTTCACAATCTGCATTGTTCATATCCAGGGCATCCTTTGCTGGAGAGGGCAGGCGTGCTCAGAAATCATGGTTTACCCAACACTCTTGGATATATGTCACTGTCAACATATTATTACGAAATTGCACTGCAAGCACTAGCAAGAGTCGCACCCAGAAGTTATGATATCATCAAATAGCGATTCTGGATTGATCCCCAAGGGAACTGATGCAGCAACGCACGATTGCATTATGTGTCGCACTTTGAGGCTATCGTATGTCCTCATGCAACAGTCCCTTGCGTTTGCAATGTCAGCTCCTTGGGTGCGCTAAGGATCCTAGAAAAGTATCAAGCGGTAATAGCAAGTGTCACCAAATACAAATAATAACAACAAAACTGACCATCCAGCCACCTCACCCCCCCCCCAAAAAAAACACAAAACAGAGCACTCAACACTTTGCGAGAAGCACGGACAATCATGGCGTTTGTCAAACCAGAAACTGCCAAGTTCATTTTTCAAAGTCGCAACCCCCCTTTCAACTCATGGAAAATGTTTCCCTGAGTTAAAGGGGGGGGGCTGCAACTGCGGACAACCTTGGCAACTGTCTGGCTTGACAAACGCCAAGATCGTCCGCGCAGATTTAACACTTCATTTTCGGCGGGGTTGGGAGTAAAACTCAGCGAGGGCTCTCACGGCAAGATGGGTAGCTGCTGGCTGCCGAGCGTCTGATAATACAAACCAACACCATGGGCGCTGTTTAACTCTGAAGTTGATTCTAGCCTCAAGCTGGCACGCCGCCTTGGGCTATTTCAGGCAGCCAAAAAACACTTCGCATGAAGATGAATTGCGTCATGCAATTGGTCACACAAATATAATATAAAATGGTTTAGCCCAAGGTGCACCAACAGAAGACTTGAAGGCAAACCAGGCAGACACATTACCAAGCTGCTCCCGTGAAATCCGCAAAGCAGCAAGCATCATGTTTTGCCTTACGGTATATTTGCCCCTCGATCTCAGCACCCTATCCAAGGATCTTAATCACAGGCAGTCGCTCTACTACGTTTCAAGAATAACAGGTAGCACTCAAGCTAGCATGATGCATGTGACGACAGAGCTATGGCCCTATAGTGCCAAAATGCAAACACATTCAAAGCCAAACTAACACATCATAGCGCACTCAAACAAGAAAGTTGACAGGGTGGCCCTACTGCTATTAAGGCACGACGGATGTGTAAACAATACGTGGCCTAGTTCTTCCTGCGCCAATCTGCATGGAGAAGATGGCAAATGAAGGAAGTCCAACAAAGGAACCTAAGTTAGCACGGCAAAGAAGCAGCAAATAACAAACCACCCGAACAATTACCGTGTGACACAACGAACACAGTAGCCGAGCAGCAAAAGCCAACATTTACACACAAGATTTGGAAACAAACAAGCTAAGGTCGTGGCAGGTCGATCCGGTCCGCAGGCATGTTCTGATCTCGCCTTGTTGCAAGCCAAAAGATATGTCATTGATCGCTGGGTAACGGTTAGCACGAACACTTTGATTGACAATACCTGGGGCAACCAAACCTCCGAACTCAGCCTGATAGTTTTGCCCAAACGAGCACCAACACATTTCTGCCAAATGTCTCCTGTGTCAAACCTTGCACTAACGGCTCAAGCGTAAAAAATAGCAACACACGTCACTGGGCAATTATCGGGCACAGCAAGACCTGAACAACATGCGAGCGAATGTCAAACTAGCAACCCCTGGAGCGATAGATCCTCTGACAATGTTGCTGAGCTGCGTGACGCAAACTCTTTGACATCAGTCGGCACATGGTTTGCCATCACCATCAACATTTTACGGTTGAGATTGTGGACCTTGGTGTCGGAAAAGCGTTGGTTTGAGTGGCTGCGTGACGATAAGCAGTCATAGCTGTACAAATACGCAACACAATCCCGCACGATTTGAGTTAACAGGTCCAACTTGGCTGGCAACTACATGGCCAGGCGTCCACCATTTCACCTAGCAGGCAGGGTGTTTTGTTTGTCGGGGGGTATGTAAAGTTGGACCCCAAGCCTGCCGAAACACATCAAAGTCCAAAACTAAATCAAAAATATAGGAATTTATAGCAAAGAGTTGCCGATGACAGACAGCGCATCCACCTAGCAGGTACTGGTACATCAGGCAATGTTCTATACACCTTGAGAAGGAGCACAGCTGTAATCTCATCAATGATGGCTGTCTTTTCACTTGCGATCACATTCCCCTGTGCGTCGAACACATTCCTTAGTTGTTTGGAATGTAAAAGGCGTTAGTGGGAGGGGAAGGACTCGAACATAATGTGGCAAAGGGTGTTTCCTGAGTTTGAGTGTGCTCTGGTTTGGTAAGGCACAATCGACGTAGCCAACCGGTAAACAGTAATACTGGATTCGTCAAACCACTCACCGTTCAAAACAGCAGCGACACTTGCAAGACCATGTTCTGGCCCCATGAGTTGCACTACATTTGCAGCATAAAATTTAGCTGCTAGTGGAGTCTCCCCCTCACGGACACGAAGATGGAAAGCAACTACCGCGCTTAACTGAAGGGTTAGGCATTGCAACGTGTTGAAGCAACATCGTAATCGACACATCCACAGAGTGCAACACCAACTAAACTAGAGAACCGATGTGCGCAACATGTTTTGTATAAAGACTCGTTTTGGGTGTGTTTTAGGAAACCAAAAACAAACTTTTTCCGTGCATGCTCGTACGTATTGTGTAATACGTGTTTATGGAGGGGATTATGAAATTATAGGGGATTATAAAGTTATAGAATTATAGGGGATAATACTCAATAACTGTTACAACAACTATGACAGATCGATGTGTGTACCTAT
>CALGTP010000388.1 GCA_937902105.1 uncultured Actinomycetes bacterium | reverse complement strand
GCGCACATGCTGATGTCACAGACAGTGAGCCCACATGCTTTGAGCATGGTGGAAGTGGACTATTCCAATGTTGACGCCACTCGCCTCAGACTGAAGGATGAATTCAAGGAGGCGGAAGGTTTCAGCCTGACCTATTTGCCGTTCATTTCGCGTGCCGTGGTTGACGCCATCGGAGACTTTCCACATATGAATGCCAGTATCTCAGGAACCGATCTGATCGTTCATCGATATGTCGATCTCGGCATTGCCGTGGATGTCAACGGTCAAGGACTTTTGGTCCCAGTTGTCCGTAGCGCAGAAGGTAAGCGACTGCGGGCCATTGCTCGCGAGATCCGCGACTTGGCCGTACGCGCCAAAACTCGCAAAATCACCCCAGATGAAATTCAGGGTGGGACTTTCACTATTTCGAATAACGGTTCGGCAGGATCCGTTCTTACTATGCCCATCATCAATCAACCGCAGTTAGCGATTTTGTCTACTGACGCAATTGTGCGTAAGCCAGTCGTGGTCAATTCTGATGGTGGAGAAAGTATTGCCATTCATCCCGTTGGAAACTTGGCGATGAGTTGGGACCATCGGGCATTTGATGGTGCTTATGCCGCTGGCTTTTTGAGTCGCATCAAAGAGATCCTTGAGACACGCGATTGGTCGAGCGAGTTTTAAATCATGTTGCGCGTTCGCTGGATTGGCAGAGTCGCCTATAGCGAAGCCTTGGCACTACAAAATTCTCTGTTTGAGCATGGTCACGAACAGCATCTGTTGTTAATGGAACACCCCCATGTTTTCACCTATGGTCCGCGATCCGAACTCGACAAAAATCTGAAGTGCGTACCAGCAGACGTTGGTGCTGACTTTGTCGCTGTGAAGCGCGGTGGTGATGTGACGTATCACGGGCCTGGGCAGTTGGTGGGTTATCCGATTTTGAGTCTCGACAATCGACTCGGCGCATCCGCCCATGTGTGTGGTGTGGAACAACTGGTGATTGATGCCTTGAGTGAGATCGGAGTCCCGAATGCCGGGAGGCTTCAGGGATATGCCGGTGTTTGGCTTGATGCCAATACTGATCGCTGTCGCAAGATCAGCGCGATTGGAGTTCGCTTAGCCCATGGTCGCACGATGCATGGTTTTGCGATCAATGTTGATCCCGACATGACGTATATGCGCAAACATATTGTGCCCTGTGGTGTAGCGGAATACCCGGTGACATCGTTACGCGAAGAAGGCTTCAATGTTTCCATGGAGGATCTTGTCAATGTGATTGCCAGATTGGCGGCTCAACAGTGGGGCCGCGGAATATCTGAGCGACAAGATGTGGCGTGGTTGCACCGCCCCGAAGACCTCTCCCGTTTCTCACGTGGTGAGGGCCCCGGTGAGCCTGTTCGCATGCTCGGCCGTCTTTCTGATGCGGGTGTGGATGGTGGATTAGATGTCACTGACCGCAAGCCTGAATGGTTGCGCCCCAAAGTGCAGATTGGTCCGGAGGTTTTGCAGATCAAACGAACCCTCAAAGATTTACAACTCGTGACGGTCTGTGAAGAGGCAGGGTGTCCTAACCTTTCTGAATGTTGGAAAGATGGCACAGCAACTTTCATGGTTCTTGGTGAGCGTTGCACTCGAGCATGCGGATTTTGCCTGATTGATACACGCAAACCTGAACCTCCCGCTCTCGACGAACCTGAACGTGTGGCGACAGCCGTTGAACGTATGGGATTGACCCACGCTGTTCTCACCATGGTCGCCCGCGATGATCTCGGCGATGGTGGTTTCGCGCATGTTGCCCAATGTGTCAGCGCTATTCGTCAGCGTTGTCCGCAGACGCGCATTGAAACATTGGTTTCTGATGCCAAGGGCGATCTGTCATCACTGCAGATTCTTTTTGATGAGCGACCAGATGTCTTTAATCACAACATAGAAACGGTGGTGCGATTACAGCGTGCTGTGCGACCTTCTGCGGGTTATGCGCGCTCGCTCGGGGTACTTTCGCAAGCAAAAGCAGCGGGTCTGATCGTGAAGTCTGGTCTTGTTTTGGGCATGGGTGAAACAACACAAGAGGTAGATGGCACTCTCGCCGACTTGGCAGGTATCGGTGTCGATATCGTGACAATTGGTCAGTATTTGCGACCCACATCACACCATATTCCCGTCGCGCGCTGGATACACCCCGACGAGTTCGCGCGCTGGAAAGAAGTTGGTGAAGCTTTAGGTATCGGTCACGTTGAGTCGAGTCCCTTGACAAGATCTAGTTACCATGCCAAGCAAGCTGCCGACTCCGCCTCAGTTTCAGTCTCAATCGGTAAGGTGAGGGCCTCATGAGTGGACATTCAATTGTTTCTTCGCCGCGTAACGATGAACAGATTTTCGCGGAGCGCTTAGAACGCGCCCGTCAAGCGATGCGAGCCCAAGGTGTGGATGTGGCGCTGTTGTCACTTGGCCTTGATATGCCGTACCTCACTGGTTACAACGCCATGCCTCTTGAGCGTTTGACAATGTTGGTTCTGCCAGCCAATGGCGATGCGGTGATGGTGATTCCACGACTTGAGGCACCGCGCGTACAACCGATGCCGAATGTCTTTTCATTGCTTCCATGGAATGAAACCGATGACCCAGTGGCGATCACCGCCGAATTGGTGCGCTCTGCCGCTCCATCTTCGCGAGTCATTGCCGTCGGAGATCAAATGTGGGCGCGCTTTTTAGTTGACCTCATGCCATTGTTACCTAACACGCAGTATCGCCGTTCAGTTGACGTGATTGGTTCACTGCGGATGCGCAAAGACTCTGCCGAGATCGAAGCCCTGCGCGCGGCGGGTTCTGCTGTTGACAAAATCGCCGGCGAACTACAAGCAGGTCACATTGCATTAGTCGGGCGCACCGAGGCTCAGGTATCTGCGGATCTCTCGGCGCGGATCATTGCGCAAGGTCATGATGTCGTGAACTTCGCCATTGTCGCTGCGGGGGAGAACGCTGCCAGTCCCCATCATCATCCTGGCAGTCGCGTCATTCAACCCAACGAGATCGTGCTCTGCGATTTTGGGGGAACAATGAATGGCTATTGCAGTGATATCACTCGTTGTGTGTATACCGGCGAGCCATCGAGTGAGGTGGCCGAGGCCTACGCAGTGTTGTTTGAGGCCGAGGCTGCCGCAGTGCGCGCTGCGACGGTCGGTACACCTTGTGAAGAAGTTGATGCTGTTGCACGGCGGGTGATTACTGCCGCTGGATTTGGTGAATATTTCATTCACCGCACAGGCCATGGAATTGGACTTGACGCCCATGAAGACCCGTATATCGTCAGCGGTAACTCTCTAGCGTTAGAAGCGGGTCATGCATTCAGTATTGAGCCCGGTATCTACATGCCAGGCAAGTGGGGTATGCGACTCGAAGACATTGTTGTGGCAACAGTCGATGGGCCCGATTCAATGAATCATGCCGACCATCATTTGTGGTCGGTGTAAATTTCACACGCTTGTTGAGTCACCCTCAGGAGTGGATTGACCCGTCAGTATGTTTCAGGCTTGTGGCGCTATGACCCGTGCGCAAAGAAATGATCTCGGCGCAGATAGCAATTGCTGTCTCTTCGGGGGTGCGCCCACCAAGATCAAGACCAATCGGGGACATAATGCGCTTCAAAACTTCAGGTGCGCTCACTCCAATATCGGCTAAACGCGCAAGTCGCTTGTCGTGTGTTTTGCGACTTCCCATCACGCCGATATAGCCCACCGATGTTGCTAAGGCACCTTGAATCGCTGGGATATCAAACTTCGGATCATGGGTCAGAATGCAGACAGCATCACGTGGACCAAGGGTGTGTCCGCTACGTTCAAACATCGGAGTTGGCCAAGTGACGATGACTTCATCTGCCATCGGGAAGCGGCGTTTTGTGGCGAAGATTTCGCGCGCGTCGAGCACGAGCACGCGGTAGCCGAGAACTTTGGCCACACGACCAAGAGCGGCAGTGAAATCAACGGCTCCGAAGATCCACATTTGTGGTGCTGGTGAGAAACTTTCAATGAACACTGACACCGTCGG
>CALGTP010000387.1 GCA_937902105.1 uncultured Actinomycetes bacterium | reverse complement strand
CCGTCGACGGCCGCTGGGCCAGTGACCGTCCTCGAGATACGTATCCTCGAATTTGCCCGTTATGTTTACCGGTAACAATGTCTGATCCACCCGCCGCTTCGCCGCCATGCGTCATCTCGAGGGATGATGCGGGGCTTTTCCTGGACGCTCGGCGTCCTCGGATCGCTCTGTGGACCTCAACATACACAAGAAAGAACCAGAAACACAGACCACGAATACGCGCTGCACGATTGAGCACAAGGATGATGCCTCTGGAGAATGATGACATGTGCACAGGTGAGAAGCGAAGAAGCGTCGAGAAGCATCGAGAACGAGACGCAGCACGAACTGGCACCCGACGCAAGACGACAGAGTGGAGCGCCACGTCAGCTCGAACGCATCGACAAAGAGCCCGCAAGGAGGCAGAGATCAAGCACACGTACAAGCACGCACAGCAGAAGACCGGCCGCAACGCGTGGAAGACGACACAGCCCAGGAGAGCGATACAGAGGCGAACAGCACCGAGCGGACGGACGCCACCCGTTGTGCAATATAGGTTCGACAGCACGCTGGGGTATCCGGGGGAAGGACCAGCACATAAGGAAGAGGGAGCATGGGTCGTGGTCAATGTAGCAGGCGTACATGTGAGTGTGAGTAAAGAGGCGAGTGGTGTGGAAGTAGAGGAAGCTGGGACGGCACTGGTGTACGACTACACAGACAAGCTGTGGGAATTAGTACAGGTCTTCAAAGGATTAAACGCGGCGGTGATGGTACTGGCGGATACGCATACTGAAACAGAAGAGGCGGAAACCATCAAATCCATGCTCGTAGAACAGGGAATTGTGGTAACGTATACCCCAGCTATAATAAACGACACCGGACACGCGACAGCCGGAGTCATGATATGGACGAACCCAAACGCTCTAGAGGTACGTGACTATACAGAAGTAGTTGGAGGCCGGATCCTACGAATCGGCGTCGAGGACATCGCGACAGAAGAAGAATGGGCCATCTACGGCACGTACATGCCGGTACGAGGAGCGCAAGACACGGCCCTTGAGGTACAGGAGGCATGGAGCGAACTGCGGAAGCGAGTTAATGAGGAAACGGTGGTGAGAACGGCAGTGGGGGGAGACCTAAACGCGGAGACGCACAGCTGGAGACAGGAACGCAACGCTCGATGCACACCGTCGGACACGCACCTGGAAGAGATGATGGAGGAGAGTGAACTGACGGCCTTGGCGGAAGGGAGCACACATAGAAGTGGCACGCAGATCGACAACTGGCTGATGACGCCGACCGCAGCAAGGGAGATGGGGGCAACCTGGGTGATGCCCGGCGTCTGTGGCAAGGACCACGAGATCGTCGTCGTGGGGAAGAGCACGACAGAGGAAGACCGAGGAGAGAGACGACCCACGAACAGCGCGGCGAAGGCGTTCTTCCCGGAGAGCAAGGACCCAGTCGAGGTCCAGAAGATAAAGGAGTACGCGGAAGAGGCGGAGCGCCTGTATCGGGCAGGGGGAGGGAAGCTCGGAGAGGAGCACGAAGGCGAGAAGGCGGAGTCGGAAGACATTGACTGGGCCGAGGAACTACGCACCTTCCAAAGAGCGTGCACGTCGGCGGCGGAAGGACAGGTTAAGAGGAGCTCGGCGCCAAGACGTAAAAGGAGCAAGGAGGAGAAGAGGGCGCGCGTTGGCAAATGGAATCGAATATCGAGAGAGGTTACGAGATGGAACGGACGGTTGAACCCAAAGAAGGGAGGATGGCAGGCGACCACGTTTGCGGCGGAATCCAAGATTGCCAACGACGAGGGCGTGCGGCGAGCGCTGCGAGAACGGGCAGGGATCAAGGCGGCCGTGCTCGAGGTGTGCCAGAGGGAGCTCGACAAAGCGGTGGAAGCCTTTGAGGATGTGGATGCGTACCGGGGCAACCAGCTCATCCGCGACATGGAGGAGACGGTGAACGGAAACACGGGGGCGGTGATGGTCAAAATCTTCCAAGCCATCAGGAAAGCGGTCAACGGAAGCTGCGCGGATGAGGGGATCCGCGCCGTGAGGGACATCGTGGAGGCGTCGGCCGCCACCTGGAAACCGTCGACGGAACCACCGGAACATGGAATCGAGATAGACGACCAGGACCTGCGAACGAGGGTACAAAAGAGGCAGCGCATCACGGAGAGTGAATGGGAGGGGATGGGAGTCCTAAGCGGACGGCTGACGCGTAACCACTACGTGAAGGTTGACGGCCGGTATTATAGCCCAAGTCAGCTCAAGATCCACAGCACAGCCGAGGCGGTCAAGAACGCCGTCCATCGGGAGGCGACGCAAATCAACGCCACGCACGAGGCGGACGTTAGCACACTGAGGAAGATAATGGAATGGATTCAGCCAAGCCGACCGACGGCGCACGTGGACGTCGCCAAGGACCTGTGCACATGGGAAGCGTGCAAGGAGGCGATCAGGAAAGGTTTCAAGAAAGGCAAAGGAATGGGCACGGATGGCTTTGACGGATATCTGGTGCGCATGCTACCACAGGACATGCAGAGGAGGTACTGGACGATCCTGCGCGAAATCGTCAGACGGCAGGCGTACCCAAAGGAGTGGAACGAATGGATTGCGATCCTGGCCATGAAGCCGGGCGAGGATCCCAAGACGCTCGAGAGGAGGCGAGACCTCTGGCTCCAGTGCCACTCCATGAAGTGCGTGATGAGGATGATCCTACCTGCGTACGAACGGGCAGTAGAAGCAATGATAGGGACGACTAATGCAGGCTGGACGCGAGGGCGGATGGCGCCGGAACAAACGCTCGCGGCGAGGCTGATGGGCGAGATGCGCATGCGCGAGCGCACGGTCAGCTGCAGAGGATACTGCGACCTCGGATGCTTCTTCATGTCCGTGGTGCACAAGGTGCAGTGGGAAGTCGAGCGATGGAGCGGCACGCCGGTGGAGGTGACAGATGTGCTCAAAGCTCTGCGAGAGGGTGCGGAAGGGATGGAACGGGGTGAGAACACGGAAGTAGAACCGCTCACGGGAAAGTATGAGACTGCATTCGGACTGACGGCGGCAGTGCGGATAGCAAAGGGCCTCGGGCAAGGAGACATCGGCTCGCCGACGCGCAGCAAGATTCTCATCGCAATCATAGCAAAAACGGTCAGCCGACTGTGTGAAGGAGCAAAAGTCACGGGTTCAGACAAGCGGGTTAGCATGCTGTTTTTTGCAGACGATGGATTAATACTAGCGGACGACGTACAGACACTTAGACGAGCCTTTGAGGCGATGTGGATCGTCGCCCGAGTGGCAGGGCTTCGGCTCCAAGTCAAAGAGAAGAAGAAGACGGCCTGGTCGGCGACCTACTGGGAAGGCGATGGCACGGAGAGGGATGTGACGGGATGGGAGATGATCATGCCGGATGGCTCCACGATCCCGCAACTCGTGGGGGATGACAAGTATAAGTATCTGGGCTCCGAGCTCACGACCGGCTGGAACCGGGGGGAGGCACAGACGGCAGTAAGAAGGAAGGTGGTGGTCAAGTGCAGGCAGGCAATCGGGTTGATCGCACGCGTACCACTAATATCAGAGGAACAACTCGCAAAGGCGATAGAGCTGGCGCTAGCGGGAATCATAGGGTATTATGGGAGGTCAACGGTAATCACGTGGGAAGACGCCGTACAGATCGAAAACGCCCGAACGGAGGCGCTCCGAGCGAAGGGATTCACAACGGGGCTGCCCAAAGCAACACTGTACGCGAATCGAGGCTCGGGATTGGAGCATACGCACGCATATGCAATGGCGGCGGCAGCGCTATGCGATCAGGTGGAACGAGCGCTGCAAGGAGGGGAAGGAGTGGCGGCAAGGGCGGTGGTGGAGGCGGAACTCGCGAACACGTGCGCGCGACTCGGATGTCGGGATGTGAATCCGCTCGAGTGGCACCCAACACACCTGATGGAGGGTCCAGATCAACTCCGAGAAGATGTGATCATAGAGGCATACCTGAAGGCAAGGGTGAGGCTGGGAATGAGGGGGAAACTCACACAGGGGGGAAGGAAATTACAAGGACCTCTCGCGGAAGCGCGGTGGATGATGACGGAAGGCCAAAGACGGGAGGCCGGGCCGCTGCTCTGGGAAGACACAACCAGCGGACCATGGGAGGGAACGAAGGGATGCACCTACTCGAGAAGACTGGCAGCGGCGGGTATAGCGACATGGGAGGATGTCATAGACGAGCACACACGGGAATTGAAGACGTGGGCTCAAATAAGAGAAGGGTGGGGATTCAAAGAGAGTGCGCAGAAGGCGAAGCTCGAGTACGAACGCCTAAAGAGGGAGATGGGTGCACAATGGGACGTGAGAACGGCAATGAGAACAGAGGCAGGGAGGCAACCAGCGCAGGCGACGAGAC
>CALGTP010000386.1 GCA_937902105.1 uncultured Actinomycetes bacterium | reverse complement strand
AGTCATCAGCTTGCGTTGATTACGTCCCTGCCCTTTGTACACACCGCCCGTCGCTCCTACCGATTTCGAGTGATCCGGTGAACCTTTCGGACCGAAGGCAGCCTCGTGCTGTCATTGGGAAGTCAAGTAAACCACATCACTTAGAGGAAGGAGAAGTCGTAACAAGGTTTCCGTAGGTGAACCTGCGGAAGGATCATTAACACTAATCCAAACCTACTCAACCAAGCCACTAATGTTGCAAGCGAAAGCCTGCAGCCTTCAAAATTAACCTAAAGAAGCTTAACTAAGCTAAACCTAAAACCAAATCCTATACGATGGATATCTAGGTTCCTACAACGATGAAGAACGCAGCGAAGTGCGATAAGCAATGCGAATTGCAGATCCGTGAGTCATCAGATTTTTGAACGCAACTGGCACCCAGGGGTTCTCTCCTGGGTATGCTTCTTTCAGTGTGTTTTTCTCTCCTCACCCAAATCATAATGCGATAGATGCCCTTCTATTGCTAAACATGAAAGCACTCTGCCCTTGCAGTGACTTCGGTCACACTCAATGCAGACGTCACATTTTCCAATGTGAACTCATTGATGGTAAGAGCAGCGTAGTGAGCAATCGCTACAAGTGCTTAGACACCTTAATTTTCACAGCATCTGAAATGAAGTAGGACCACCCGCTGAACTTAAGCATATCATTAAGCGGAGGAAAAGAAACTAACTAGGATTCCCTCAGTACGGGCGACGGAAGCGGGAAAAGCCCAAAATGGTAATCTCCAGGCGCAAGTCTGGCGAATTGTAATCTGAAGATCGTAGGCCTAACGGACCGAGTCGCAGAAGTGTCCCGAACGGACCGCCAAAGAGGGTGAGAGCCCCGTCTGTGGTGACTTGGACTACCGGGCCTGCAATCGAAGAGTCGTGTACGCTGATACGCGTGCACTAAGCGGGAGATAAACTTCTTCTAAGGCTAAATATATGTAGGAAACCGATAGCGAACAAGTACTGTGAAGGAAAGATGAAAAGCCCTTTGAAAAGAGGGATGAAATAGACTTGAAATCGTATAGGCGGAAGCGGTAGAAATGAATTCTACGTCAGCCCTCAGAGGCCCTGCCTAAGGCATTAGCTGGAAGCGGAGCTGTACAGAGCTGGAGTGAGGCAAGATGGAGTCGTGCGATGCCAGAGGCGGCTGAGATCAGGTGATTTATCAACAATCTTGGTTGGCTGGGTGTTGCATGGCTTGAGGGGCCTTGTGCGATCTTGTCAAAATGGTTTTTACCGACCCGTCTTGAAACACGGACCAAGGAGTCTAAGACTAACGCGAGTATGGTGGTGGAAAAACCAACATGCGAAATGAAAGTAATTGATGCCAAGGCAACAGCAGCATCGACCGACTTTGCATACTAAGTAAGGTTTGAGTGAGAGCGTTATTCTTAGGACCCGAAAGATGGTGAACTATGCCTGAGTAGGGTGAAGTCAGGGGAAACTCTGATGGAAGCTCGTAGCGATACTAACGTGCAAATTGTTCGTCAAACTTGGGTATAGGGGCGAAAGACTAATCGAACCATCTAGTAGCTGGTTCCCTCCGAAGTTTCCCTCAGGATAGCTGGGACAAGTACGCAGTTTTATTAGGTAAAGCGAATGATTAGAGGCATCGGGAGTACAATGCTCTCGACCTATTCTCAAACTTTAAATTGGTAAGAACTCCGGTCTTTCTTAAGTGAGGCACGGAGGCTCAATGCGTGTCCTTAGTGGGCCATTTTTGGTAAGCAGAACTGGCGATGAGGGATGCTCCTAACGTCGAGTTAAGGCGCCAAACTGCACGCTCATCAGAAACTACAAAGGGTGTTGGTCCATCCAGACAGCAGGACGGTGGCCATGGAAGTCGGAACCCGCTAAGGAGTGTGTAACAACTCACCTGCCGAATGGACTAGCCCCGAAAATGGATGGCGCTTAAGCGCGCGGCCGATACTCGACCATCGCCTCGAGAGTGAGGAGGCGATGAGTAGGAGGGCGTGGGCATCGTTGCGAAGCCTCTGGCGTGAGCCTGGGTTGAACGGTGTCTAGTGCAGATCTTGGTGGTAGTAGCAATTATTCAAATGAGAACTTTGAAGGCCGAAGTGGAGAAGGTTTCCGTGAGAACAGCAATTGGTCACGGGTGACTCGATCCTAAGACATGGGGGAAATCCTTGTTAAGTGTGCGCTCGCACGTAGTCGAAAGGGAATGAGGTTAATATTCCTCAAGCTGGATGTGGACGTTAAATGGCAACATAAACGAACATAGAGACACCAGCGTGAGCCTCTGGAAGAGTTATCTTTTCTTTTTAACAGACTAGCGCCCCTGAAATTGGTTTAGCCAGAGATAGGGGGGCATGTCTGGAAGAGCACGATGCTTTTTGTCGTGTCAGGTGCGCTCATGATGGTCCTTGAAAATCTATGTGAGATAGTTTCACACCAGGTCGTACCCACAACCGCATCAGGTCTCCAAGGTTAGCAGCCTCTGGCCAACTAGAATAATGTAGATAAGGGAAGTCGGCAAAATAGTTCCGTAACTTCGGGAAAAGGAATGGCTCTGAGGACAGGGCAGGTAGGGCCTGCACCGACCGTCGAATTGTCTCTGGTTTGGGGCAGCAATGTTCTGGCCGAGACGACGAAAACGTTAGGAGTAGGTGGAGCAATCTATCCTCCTGCAATGAACTGTCGACTCAGAACTGGAGCGGACAAGGGGAATCCGACAGTTTAATAAAAACCAAG
>CALGTP010000385.1 GCA_937902105.1 uncultured Actinomycetes bacterium | reverse complement strand
AGCAACAAACATGACAGCCATTTTGCGGGTGAACGTCAGTCTGTCTCGCTGCCCTCCTTTAGCCCCGCAAATGGTTGTCCTGCGCCCCAAGTCCTGTCTCCTCCGCCTACGCCTCTCTGGCCGGCGCAGGCACCATCGCCCAAGGTCTCGAAAGAAACGCCAGAAGATCCACCTCTCGGCGATTCTCCTGCACAAGTGCAGCTGCGAACATGGCGTGCTTCGGGTCGTCCAACCTACTTAATGCATCCGCAAACTCGTTGCGAGTCCCTGCCCTGTGGGAGATATCAACAGAAGACCCGGCACGAGCCGCCTCCCAAGCGATCCCCTGCAGAGCGTAACACAGTGGCGCCTTAGTACTAAACATCTTCTGCGACGCACAAACAACACCAAAGTTGTCGCAGAATTGACGGAGCTCGATGTTACTCCCCAAACCCTCCTGCAAACGCAAAGCGAACAGGACCCACTGGGCGACTGCCTCAAGCGTAGCGATTGCTCTCTGCAACTGATCTTTGAATCCCCAGTGAGCCGGCAAATACTTCTTCGTCACACGGACGAAGAACCAACGAATCTGACCTGGGTGCTCCGGCCAACTGCCATCAGCCGTCCACCAACCGCCAATTCCTGCGCCAGACTCATCCGCGTAAGCGTCTGCAGCTGACGCCCATTGCCTGCCATCGCGCTTCCCCCCAAGCTGCCACGGGCAGTTTGACTGCACCGCGTTGTGGAAGAGGCGAGCCACGTAAGCAGAGTAGACATCCACCTCCACCTCTGTTGAAGAGAAGTCAAGAAAACGGATCAATCCTTTGCCATGCTTCAATTTCGGCTGATGTATGTCTTCCTTGCGCTGCACCTCGACGCCGGAGATGGACATCACGCGCCAGCCCGCCAGCACGTCGCAAAGAACGCACTCGCTTGCCACGCGCAAGTCATTGTTGCAGGCATCCAACAATTCCCGGAGTTGCGCCTCATCTAAGCTCTTGAAACGCTGCCTCGGTTTATGAAGCAATCTGAACAATTCCGATAACCAGGGGCGTAGCAGAACCGCCACATTGCAGTACCACAGGAGCATGCCAATCAAGGATCGTAGCATGTCGCGCGTGACCTCGGTCTTGGATAAACAGACATGCCTTAGTAAAGCTAAAATCTTGCTCCTCTTCACGTCTGGCAAGGATGCTTCCAGAAACTGCCTGAACCGCAATTCAAGTCCAATCCATTCAATCTGCACCCCGTACTGCATCTTATGCAAGGACAAGGGAACACCCAGAGCCTCAAAGAAAGCTAAGGCCAACAAGCCGCAAACCGGCCCATATGATTTGCGCAGCACGAAAAAGAAGTCGTCGACATATCTCCAGAGAGCATGCGGCAAGAAAATCCAGAGATGCAGAAGTCGGGTCAGCAAAGCTCCCAGGCGCTCACCCCAGTATGCAGAGTAACGTGCACCGAAGTGGCACACCTTGTAAGCAAAGTAGCGCCGCTGTCCGTTCTCATCCTCCGCCATGAAGATCGACTTCCCCCGTTCGTCCGGACGGACCAGCATTATTTTATGGAAGCTCGAAATGTCCAACCCCAAAGCCTCCAGCTCCTCTCCAGGCTCCAAACGATCCATCAGGCGCTTAACATCGCCAACAGTCGCCTGCTCCGTCCTCTCTCCAATGCGCACCTTGGGATTCACATTGTCGATTGAGCTATCCCCAGTAAGTCGAGGATCCTTGCCCACTTTTTCCACCAAGCCGAGTTTCCCCACTGCGATCTGCTTCCACCGCTGCCGGGCTTCCCGCAGTCCGCCCGGGAGCTCTTCGACCCAATTGCGCTCCAGCTCTTTCAACATGAGCTTCATCACAACGCCAGGCTTGTCCGACGCTCGCTTCCAATTCCCGTCGCAAACCACATAGTCTAGCGCATCATTGGCATCATCAATGGGGCACGGTCGCCACACCCCGCTTGCTGGGATGGGCTCCTCCGTGCCGGTCGGTACACCTTCTTCCAAGGTGCCGACCAGGCCACGGTCTTGGTCGCCCGTGAGGTTCGCCAGGCCTCGTAGCAAGTTCAGCAGCAGCGGCTGGCCCTCGCGCACATGCGAATCCGCATCGAAGCCTGCTGACTGCACATGTCCCAACACGATTCCCCGCAGCTTCCCTCTCTCCTCGCGCGTGAAGAAGGAGGGTTGGCCGCCCCACTCGCTCTCCTCAACCTTCTGCACTGACCGGCTTCTGAACCTGGCTACGAAATCATTGGTCAAAAGCATGGTGACAAGATCCTTGCGCACGGCAGCCAGTTGATTTTTCAAACCAATCGACGGAGTGCAAAACCAGTCTGCTGTAGACCGGATGCCCCCGCCGTCCTTGATCTTCAATAAATCCCGCCACTCGCGCTCCAGACCAGCCTCACATGCCTTCGTCTTCTCTCCAGCCGCACCGAAACCGTCCTTCTCCTCCCTACCTGTCTCTCCAGCAGCGGTCGCATCAACTGCCGGCGTGGCCTGCCCTTGCACTGCCTCAGACCGAATTGAAACACTCACGTTGACCGAGTCGGCGACCGCCTGACCACAAAAGGGCGGCGAGCGACCTCCGCCGCCTGAGCTGCTAATCGAATTGAAACTGTCGCATGCAATTTCAACCGGAGCACCGCCACGCCCCTCGAGCTCTGCATCCAGACCTGCAGCGACCACGTCCTCACGTGGTGAAATGCTACCAGCCTGCGCCTCCCTCACTCCTTGTCAGCGACAGCCGCTCGATCCATGATCTGGCTTGAAGCACTTTTGACAAATGTGGATAAACGTGCAATCCTCTGTGCTCTTCACGCATGTGCCTTGCTGGAAGTTATAGCACAAGCCGCTCTTGGGCTTCTTAGTCGGGCCACCGTTATTCGGGCCTCCGCCGTGTCCATTTGAGGAATCAGCACCCCACCCATGCTTCCCTTTTCCTTTGCCTTTGCCTTTTCCTTTCCACGCCTTCTGATCTCCTTTGCCGCCGCCATGGTCCCACTGCTGATGCTGCCCTTTAGCGCTCCAGTTACCATTGTCCGACGGATTGCCCCAAGGACGCTTCGCCGGCAAAGACATCTTCGGCCGTCCCTGCATATGGCTGTTGAAGTAGTCGCGGACTACCACGACCTCGTGAACCGCATCATCCCAGGTCATGTCGAGGTCTTCCACAAGTCGGATGACCTCCGACCAGGCCATCCTATCGATTTCCTCCGCCTCTTCTACAGTCAAGGGGCGGAGACCTGACACTACGGCGAAGCGCTGCGTGTACCCCACCATGAAGGAGTTCACATATGTCCGACTGGCTTGCACATTCACAATCCCCAACATCCCAACTCCGTTGCACCTCGTCGAAACAATCTTCTCCACCTGGTACGCCGCACCTGAGACCTCGTCCAAGCACTCATCCTCAAGGCCATAGGCATGCGCCATGAAAGCCACCAGGGAGGACTCCTTAGCCTTGATTTGGTGCTCTGACTTCCGAAGCAACAAGATCGCCGCCTTCCGCGACACCGTCTGTTTCCAAGGCACCCACTTCCAAGCTTTACCTTTCATTTGCGTCCATAAGACATTTAGAAGCCCATCCGACGGGGTGTCCACATCGAACAACACTCCTCCTTTCTGCTTGAAGGCCACCTCAAGCTGCTTCTTCTCGACTCCTCCAAGTTTCAGCGCCCCCATCGGGGCCAAGGCCGTTAACGGGCCGCTTGGCGCGCCCATCACCTCGGCAGGCTTGGCCGACTCCTCCTGCAGCATCTTCTCCGCATCGCTCCAAACCAAGCGACACTTCCCCTTCAGCGCGTGTGTCGGCCAATCCTCTGCCTTGACCTCAACATCCTGAAGCTTCTGCTCCACAACCAACGTCTTCATGTGCGCCATCCAAGCATCGCAAGTCTCGAAGGACGACACCATTTCCTCGATAGACTCGTAACCCGAGTCGAGCAATGTCTTCACAATTTTCTCGCTCATGCTCCTCTTTTTGAGCAGCTCCACCCAAGCGCCTTTGTCTGCAATCGCCATGAGCCGGTGGCTACGCAAATCAACAGCTACCAACCCTCTACTCTTATTAGGGCTTGCACACGGACTCGACCCAGAACAATGGCAATCTCAAGACACGTCGTATGCTTCTCCACGAAAAGCTAATACTAATTAGCCCCACGGCTGAAGTCAAAGCCACACGGCTGAATTCGACTTCTTAAGCAAACTGCGGTTTAGATACGAAACAAGCGTACCAATAATTCCTGTCAAAACCGAAAGTGATCTCGATATCTACTATTTAGTCCCACAGCAGAATTCAAAGGATTTCGAAGCCACACGGCTGAATTCGGAAGCCACACGGCTGAATACGACTTCATATCACTGCCACCCTCATGATGGACTTTAGCGGTTATGATATCAAACAACAAACGTACCAAATATTCCTGTCAGAACTGAAAAGGATCTTGCAATCTGCTATTTAGCCCCACGGCTGAATTCAAAGCCACACGGCTGAATTCGACTTCATATCACTGCCTCCCTCATGGTGGACTTTAGCGGTTATGTTATCAAACAAGCGTACCGAATATTCCTGAAACAAAAAATACTAAATAATGATTTCAATAACAGCCCTGTCCCGGGCATCTTGGCTATCATATCACTGCCATGCTCATGATGGACTTAGAGATGCATGAACAAAATTCCTTACCTTCTTCTCGCCTGATAACAAGAAAATACTTAACTGCAACACATCGGAGACAGCTTGTCCCTTCTAGTCTCAGGGTCACAGGACCAAATCTCAGCATCCTCAACTAACCGTCTCATCATGTCCATACTAACTTTTATTTCTCAGCGTACTATGGCTGCATGGAGCCACTTCGCTGCCAATTCTTTGGCGGCCTTGACATCGCACCGCTCCCCAGTAATCGCAACGTCCCCGGGGAGTCTGGTCTCGCCCCTGGCTGCTTGCGCTTCTTTGAGCCTTTCTCCTCTGCGTCACTCATGTCTGAAACGACCGTTGCCGGCGTGCCCGGCGCAGCCACGGACACCTTCGCAGTTTGTTGTTTCTGGCTGCATTCTTCCGAGAACTCGATTTCCTCAGCCTCCACAAGACCACCATCCTCGTTCGCAGTTTCTACCTGCGCGCCTTCCTTCTCTGCATCTGACTCTGCACCTGACGACACTTCCGCCAACTCCTCCATGTAATCGATCACCCTCGTGATTTCCGCATCCACGCCATCTGCGTGGCCACGCATCCACGAATACACGTGCGGCACTGCCACCTTTCCGTCGAACTCTCCTTGCTGCAACGGTGGCACTGCGCCTCGGCCACGCGGCGCCGTCGGCCGGAAATCATGTCTGGCCACGGCGAAGCACAGCGCCAACTGTAGACGAAACGCTGGCAAGACGTCGTCGCCCGAGTAAGTTCTCACCACTCCTTTCTGGCCAGATTCCCTGTGATGGCCCTGCGCGGCTCGCTCACTGAATGGCCTTCCGACCTGGAGAGCCCAAGCAAGCAACGTTTTCTTGCAGCTGTGC
>CALGTP010000384.1 GCA_937902105.1 uncultured Actinomycetes bacterium | reverse complement strand
CACCTTGCCTGTCTCTGGGTCAGTGACTGAGTTCGCCATGTGTGCATTATGCATCGCTGTGTCGAACCACTCAGGCGTGTGGGGTGTTTCGTGTTCTTTCTCACGATGGAGCATTAGGACTGTGGCGAGCGCTAGGTCCACTGCTGATTGGTTTGGGTTCTGGAATGTATCCTGCCAGCTGCACATGTCATAGGAGGGCACGTGAGGGGTGAGGGAGTATGTTGACAGAAAATCGCCGCCCTCTAGTGTGCTAGGTCGGTCAGCTGTAGGTGTCATGAGAACGTGCGCGGCAAAGTGAGGGGTCCCACTGGGGGTCTTCTTGCCGGTTGGAGGTTGTAATGCTGCGAGGATCTGGGTGGTGATAGGGCGAATGCCTGCCGTCGTCCATCTCGTTGTTCGTTGGTTACCACTCGTCTGCCCACGGGTTACACGTGCTGCTGGTGGGAGAGGCAGGGGTTGGGAGGTCGAGGAAGGTATGGGCCTGGGCGATGGCTGTTGAGTGATCTCATGCTGGCTTTGTCGGGTCATGCGGCGTTCCATCTCCTGGTATGTGATGTTCGTACCACCAGGTGCTGGTAAGGGTCGTCTTTCCTTGGGCTTTCGCGGCTGTTTCGCTTTGGAGAGTGGTTGAGGAGTCTGCGTAGCTGCAGTCGCACCCTCTGTTGTGACGGGGACTGTAGGTAATGTAGCTGCAGTCGCATCCTCTGTTGTGACGGGAACGGTTGGTAATGGGTCTTCAGTTGTGTCGTCCATGAGGAGAGGGGTAGGTGAGACGGGAACTGGGTCCACCACCCTCTGTTCTTGCGGGATCTCACTGTTGTCATGGTTCTGAAGTAGGTCATGGGCAAGAGAAGGATCGTGGGGATCACCAAAGATCTCGTAGATTGCTCTTTGTACGGCACGTAGTCCATGGGTGTGGGTGGACGGGGATGTGTAGGTACCTTTCAGGTTGAGAGATTTGCCGTATGCAGTTATTGCCTTGGCCGCATCAGTCAGAGAAGCGGTGAGGATGTCCTCGACGCTAGAGCCTGGCATACGATATGTTTTGGGGAAGAAAGCCAGAGTGTCTGTAATGCGGGTCTTGCCCGTATGCACAATCCACACGGTGTAGCATCGGTAGTGCTGCATAGCCGGTCCAATATAGTATGCCTTGACTCCGTGGGCCGCCCAAGTAGCACGTAGGTGTGGGCTTTCATATGCCAGTACCTGTGTACCAATGGGAACTAGTGGGGTCTTGTTGAAGTCGAACACTCCACATACATGTTCGTATGCGGATGTCTTGAGACGGGTTCGTGAGCCGCGCATGAGGTTTAGAGTGATCTCAGCCTGTTCTAGTGCGTAATCCCATATGGCCAGTGGGCAGGCAGGGTCCATGCCGCACAAGGTGGAGATGAAATGATTTTTCCAAGTGCGGATCGCCCGCTCGGCTTCGTTGGCACGGTGATTCTCCGGTGGGACGTATTGTACTGTAATTTTGTGCGTACGCATGTGATCCTCAAGGGACTTAGACGTTTCATTGTCCATGCGTAAGAGCTTCACTGGGATCCCTCGCGTGGTGTACCAGTCTATCGCAGCTTTGTATGCAGCTAGGATAGCAGTGCCCTTTCTATTCGGGAGAGGCTCTACATGAATGTAGTTGGTGTCGTACGAGTAGAATATAAGCATGTACTCATTGCCACGGAATGATTGTTGTGGGAATCGTCCAGTAAGATCGGCAGCCATTTGCCCTGTTATGTGCTGGCACTTGACATAAACGTCTTGAGGGGAGTTGGTTGTGCATTGGTTAACACTGCGAATACTGGGAGGGGAGGCTGGTGTGGGGAAGATATCCTCCATGGATTCAGTAGGGCTGGACGTGGGGGAATCGGTGTCACTCCTAGGTTGCTGTTGCTTGGTTGATCGTTGGTTTTGCCGGTTGCGGTCAAGATGCCCTTGGGCTGTCGGTAACGTTGTTGGTCTATTCTTTTGCACCACGTCAAGCGTGAGGCCTGGTATATTGCGAATGTAACCAAGACGAATAGCATTTTCGAGTGTCGGTAATGGCGGTGAGCCAAATGTCAAGTGGTAGAACGCCACTCTTTCGGCGTTGGTCTCGTGCCTGATTACATTCGCAGCCATATGGTCGTGGTGTTCTCGTAGCTTGGGTTGCTGGGGAGGTTGGTGCATCGGGAGATCCCATAAGCTAGTCGTCTTGGAGCGATTTCCTTGAATGACTATGTCTCCATTGTCGCGGTCATATACTGTGACCTGTGTGTTGGTATATAATACATCATACCCATTATCGCACAGAAGGGCAACAGATATTAACGGTAAGCGCAGATCAGGGAACACATGGGCAGTACGAGCCATCTGCCGGAAATTAGGTATATCTAGTAGTCCAACATGAGTCGACACCATTGTGGACTTGTCTGGTAGAGTCACAGTAATCCTTTCGTGTTTATGGGCAGGTCGGACTTCGACTAATTCGTGCTTCATGTTTAGAGGAATATAGTTGCCCGAGCACCCAGAATCACTGGTACCAGTCACTGTATTATCTATCTGTACCTTATTGTTATCGTTATTATTAAGACTATTATTAATTGATGGGTGTGAAATAAGGTTGTTGTTATACTTTAGTCTCTTCTTAAGGTTTAACGTACTGGATTTAGCATATATGCGTCTATCCTTCTTATTTCTCCCTGACCATCATTTCTTTAGGTCTTCATTTTTTCTTGATGCGCCCTTGATGTTCTTGTAATTTTTCTCGTTGGCATCTTTTCTGAACCCGTCTGCATCCGCAAGTCGGCATCGGTGGAGCCCCGTGCCGTCGCTAGAGTGGGAGTAGTTGAAGCCGTGCTTAAAGCAGTATTGCAACGTGCCTCTTGCATCTTGTTGTTTGCGTGATGGTTGGTGCTGCTGAAAGGCAGCCAATATCATTGCGTTGATTCTAGTGTTCAGTTTCTCCTCCATATCGTGATCCGTGACGCTGTTTGCGAGTTGGTGGGACCTTAGTGTACCATCCGTCCTTCGCTCCTCTTCGTACAAACTCTTAATTAGTGAAGTGCTGGATTGGGACGCGATTGTGGGATGACTGCGTTCCCAATGGGTGATTATATCATTGTATTTGGCTGGAAGGGCTTGACGGAGATATCGGACTTTCTCAACTTCGTCGTATAGAGCCCCTGTCTGTTCCAGTCGGATCCGAAATGCTCCTTCGTGTCTGTTGACGACGTCCTGTATGGTCTCGTCTGGAGACATACGTTTCTCAAGTACCACATTTGTAGCTGCCTGGTACTCCTGGGCCGTCATGATGCCGTGCTCAGTTTGTATATACTGGTATATAGTGGACATAGGGATAAGGTTGAGGAGACGCTGTGTAGGACTAGCACGTTTTGCTGTCTCAGTCGGAATGCTGTTCATGAGGAGACTCCTTAAGCGTTGTCTTGCCTTCATGTGTGCGTCATGTATCTTGAATGATGCCTGGAACCTGGCACAGAGAACTCCGTTTGCCTCATTGGGTAAGGGTGCTGGGGAGTCAGGTTCTGTAGGGAATGCTACAGTATCGGCTGCGCCTGTCAAACGTCTCCATTGTACTACATCTGTGATGATTAGATATAGAAGGCCCCCAACTATCGTTGCATCTCCTAAATTAACTGCCGCATTTAGAATCCCTTCGTCCCATTTTGAAAATT
>CALGTP010000383.1 GCA_937902105.1 uncultured Actinomycetes bacterium | reverse complement strand
CCGACTGTGACCGAAGGCCTTTACGTAAGAACTCAGACTCTACAACAGCTGCATCACTGCCTCGCCACCTGGTCCAAGTTTAACGTCGCTCAGGCGATCAATATGCACAGCATCTGCCAAGCTGCCGGTAATCTTGAGCTCCTCTCGACTCTCATCCACGATGCGCTGGCGCGTGAAGTGACTCGTGTACTCTCCTAATTTTGTGCGCGTCCCTGTTCTGAAGCTCGTCAAGTCGCCCACTCTGGCCGCAGCACCATAAAGGTCCCACAGAAAGATCGAGCAGTCCGAAGGCCACACCTCAGAGGTGACCATCACCACGACCTGCTTTTGTACGTGCTCATCAGGGATCACTTTCTTCAGAGCTGGGACAGCCTGGATGGTGTTGCAGCCGACCAGCAGCACGTGCAGCTCCACCGTTCTAGCAGCACACTTGGCAGCAAGCGGGGCAATGGCCCTAGCTAAAGTTTCGTGGGGAACTGGGTCTTTGACCCTGTGTGCCATAAGGCTGGTTGCCAACTGAGCACACGACTCGGTGGAGGGCTGGCCACGAATTTCATCGTCTTCTCCCATGCAATCCAGTGCGCTCCTCATGCTGTACTTGTCATTGTCCACGTCGGGATTCCCTCTTACCAAATGCACGTGCCCCTTGTCGGTGATCACGTCAAGGATGATGGTCACGATTTCCGCCTGAGGGTCGACCTCCAGCTCTTGAAGCCTGTTGAGGTCTTCGCGTGTGGCCTGCAGGCAACAGCGCGAGAGGTTAGATATCCTAGCGTGATTTGGTTCCTTTGCCCATGCCAGATGAATGGAT
The DNA here is from genome assembly GCA_937902105.1 of uncultured Actinomycetes bacterium. GTDB lineage: Bacteria > Actinomycetota > Acidimicrobiia > Acidimicrobiales > Ilumatobacteraceae > Casp-actino8. The sequence goes on along the minus strand of CALGTP010000383.1, from coordinate 2,083 downwards.
GCCAGGTAGACCATGACACGCATGAATAAGTCCCTGGTGTTCTTGGCAAAACTAGCCTTGGGATCACGATCTCCTGATTCTGCCTGGCACAGCATTACGAAGTCGTTAGCTCTGATAGTGCACGACTCAACGCAGCCCACGGTGGTTTGTCCATGGACGCGCAGGGTCTGGTATAGGGTCAACCCTGTGAAGCACGTCACGTCGAACACCTCACCGTTATGCAATGCGTTGGACTGGTAGTAGATGATCTGCAGGTGGGGCTCCTTGTCATTTCGAGCTCCAGCTACGAGCGAAGCACACAGATCTCTGATCTGTCGAATGCTTTGGGCGGCTGCGTCCTGGTCCGCACCGAGTTTCGTCACCGTGTCCTTCATTTTTATCTCGAGCTGTCCTCGTGTTCTCCGTGCCTGTGTGAGTATCGCATCAACAAGGTTATACTCAGGGTGAAGGGCAAGGTGCATTGGTGGAAGCACAGTGTGTCGCACGAGACGCACGTCTTCTGCGGCACGAGCTGCAGCAGCTTCTGCGGCGAGCTTGAGCCTGAAGTTCTCCTCGAGTATCGTCGATAAGATTTTGAGCAGCTCGTTTGACTTCGCAGCGACCTGATCTTCCGAAAGCAGCGACGCACTGCCCCTAAGCAATGATCGTAGTCCATTGGCCTCAGGGGATGAAGGCCAATTCAACTGTGCAGCAGAATTCTCGGTGGTCGTGTCTGGCGCGGATGTCGAGGGGCCTGAACGTGGGAGCTGCTCAGAGGTGCCGAGGGTTGGCTTACGAGTATGGCTCGCACGACTCGGAGGAGCCATAAAGTCGAGCCCGTGTGACAGCAACCGTTGCGGGTCTTTCATCTCATCGACCGGGCAACGGTTCTTTAGGTACACGTGGAGTGGAAAACCGTAATTGTTGTTGTTCTGCCATGATTCGAATGTGCAGCACGCTTGAGTGCGTAGGACCTGTGCTAAGATTTCAGGGATCGGGATTTGCCTTAGGGTGCCCAAAGCGTCTTCCCACCATGTCTCTCCTTGAGGCCCTTTTTGTCTCAGATTTCTGAGCACCACATTCTTGACTCGTCCCTCATTATCATAGATGAACACCAGGCGCACCATAGGCTCGATTTGAACGGTGAGGTCAGATAGTTGGTGGGTTGGCCGTGCTTTGAGACTGGTTTGATAGGCGAATCGCGGCAGGCGCGCCAAGTCTTGCGCGAGCGAGACGTCTTCCGCGGTGGCGAACAGATCAGTGGCGCCGACAGGGGCCGAGCCCGGATCGTTGGGGTGCGCGGTGAGTGCCACAGCGGATCCCGACTGCATCGGTGCGATCCCTTCATGGCTGCTAGACGGGCCCTTCATGAGCAGGAGCTGCGGTGGGACCACTTCGTTGATTGGTACTGTGGAGAAACCAACAACGAGCCGGAGGGGACAATCTGTGCCGCCCCTGGAGTTTTGCTGGAGGATCTCCTTCATGATGCCGAATATTCTTGTCGCCAGTTCATGAGAGTCGACGCGCACGTCTATGCTGAAAGCAGGATAAGGTTGCTTTGAGGCAGCGACTCTTTTTGGCCCGGGTTCACCCGCATCTTCGTCGTTTCTTTCTGGTCGATCTGGACACGCGCCCTTCGCGTCGACGCGGCTCATCTTGCTGCTGGTATGCTGCTGGACACGCGCTCTCTCCTTTCGTCAGCTCGCTCGGCGCGAAAAGAACCACGCGATTGGTGTCGCACAGGTGTCGAAAGTGTCGCAGGTGTCGAACGCTGAAACCACATTTTTGTTTGGCGCTGTGAAAGTGACGCGTACTACGCAGCCTGACCTGGTAGTGTATCATTGATGAGTGTGTGTACACTACGAGAACTGCGGAGAGTGCGCGCCGCGCGCATACAAAGACGGCGCGCGGCCACACCACCGACATATGTGCAACCTCTCGGCTAACCTCACAGAGGACCTCATCGAGTACGCCCTCGCGTTCGCCGACGTGCCGACGCTGCGCACGCTCAAGGGCGTGAGCCGCGCGTGGCGCGCGCGCGCGCGGCGTGTCCTGTGCGCGCGGCTGTGCGCACGATTCGGCCTGCCGCTCACGAGTCACCTCG
>CALGTP010000382.1 GCA_937902105.1 uncultured Actinomycetes bacterium | reverse complement strand
GGAGCTGCCAGCAGACACCTCGTTCAGACCTCAGCCGACTCGCACCCGAATCACCGGCAAAACCTCAGCGAAGCGACCTTTCGAGGAAACGCCTGAGGACCGCGAAGAGGAGGAGAGGCAGCGACTTCGCTTGCCAGCGCTGGGCAAGCGGCCCTATGAGGAGACCGAAGAAGACCAGGAGGAGGAAGTGCAGGGCAGGCTGCACGGCGAAGCCGCAGACACTGCACAACAGGTGGAGCAAGCCTTTTACCGTGACATCATCAAATCAAAGGATGACATGGGCGCGTACTTCACGCAGCTCTACCAGGTTGCTGAGGAACCGGAGATCTTCATCGGCACGGCCCCCGGTTTCGACGAAGACTGGAGAGAACTGCCCTACAGCGAAGTCATCGCAGCTAGGAAGAGAGAGCTCCAGTGTGTCCATGATTTCGGGACCTACACCGAGATCGACCCCGACCAAGTGCCGGCCGGAGTCAAGGTCATTCCTAGCCGGTTCTCCTACAGGAAACGACCTGCAGACGTGAAGGCGCGCATTGTGGTCCAACAACTGAGGAAGACTGCCACAGGCTTCTCCTGGGTGGAGCTCTTTGCGGCGGCGCCGACATCGGCATCACACGCGCTTCTGGCATGGCACGCAATGTGCAAGGAGTGGGCCATCACAGAGGGCGATCTTACCACGGCATTCCTACACGCAGACCTCGAGGCCGGCACTACCATCGTGGTGAGGCCACCTGCAGAAGTCTTTCAAGGAAAACTCTGGTTACTGAAGAAGGCGCTCTACGGCCTGCGGATTTCCCCGCACGTGTTTCAGAGATGGCTCACCAAGCAGTTCAAGCAGATGAAGTTCGAGCCAACACGCGCCTGTCCGATGACATTCTGGAGAGACTCGGACGAGGCAATGATGGTAGCACACGCTGACAACATCCGGCTGACAGCAGGAGACGTGGCAATAGACGAGCTGAAACTCGAGTTCGCTCAGCGTATGAGGATTCGCTGGGAGAACGTGCTCGCACCAGAGTGGAGCGCGTACCTCGGATCTTCTTGGTGTCGACCTACGGTCCGTGAGATCCGGGTAAGACCAGAGGATCGTCACTTTCAGAAGTTGTTTGAGCTACTGCAACTCGAACGGGCTAAGGCGGTACCTTCGCCAGCGTGGTCGCCACAGGAGGAGAAGAAGGAGGCGCAGGACTTGGACGCACAGCACGCGACGACGTACCGATCGGGCACGGGCGTGATGCAGTGGATCGCTCACGCCACCGTCCGCCCACGCCCAGACCTGCAATACACGACGAAGGAGTTGGCCAGAGCACTGAGCCACCCTACTACACGCGACTGGGCGAGGCTTCGGAAGGCAGCACGGTACTGCATCGGCACTCGTGAGGCCACGATGACCTTCAAGTGCGACCCCAGTCTACCCTTGAAAATAATCGGCTACTCGGACGCCAGCTATGCGGAGGCGCCAGAGCGAAAGTCAACTACAGGCTTCGTCATTTTCCTGCAAGACATGGTCATCACAATGGGCTCCAAGACTCAGTCCATCGTTGCACTGTCCACGGCAGAAGCAGAGCTACTTGCACTCAACACAACAGCGGCAGAGTCACTTTTCTTACAAAACCTTCTTCGTGACATGGGTCACGACGACGTGCCGATTGAGCTGTTCACCGACAGCTCGGCAGCACTCGGCATCATCAGCCGCGAGGGGGCTGGCCGGGTGAAGCACATCCATGTGCGCTACCTTTGGCTCCAGCAGATGCTTTGCGAGAAGAAGCTCACGATTAAGAAGTGTACTACGGTAGAGAACTTGGCAGACCTTCTCACGAAGCACCTCTCCGTCGCCAGAACACAAGAGCTCTCCCATGCAATGGGGCTGGAATTCAACGGGTAGCGGCATTTGCTCGGTAGAAGTGCGAACCCGGAGGCTGCACTCCTACGGTTCTTAGCGACTGGCATAGCCAGACCGGAGTTATCAACAGCAAACTTTGACTTGGGGAGTACAGCTGAACCCTTGAGCCAATGATACAGGACGTCGTTACACGGAGCATTTGGGATACGGAATCAAACGCAGACATTCTACACCGACGTCGGCATCAGACGCCAGGGCAGACCGATCCGCCACAGGCCGCCATTGCCGACGATAACAGATGAGCCTAGATTAGTTGTGTATATAGAACCCCTTTTTCCAATAACAAATGGGCCCAGAATTAGGACGATCAAAACGGTCGTGCACGACAACGTTTTACTAATCCATTGCAACTGTTTCAGTAGCTTTAGATAGTTTTGTGAATGGTAGAGGGCAGAGCCCCTAGAACCATATTTTCGGGCAATGCCCCAAACTTGAGTGTAAAGACCAGCAACCTCCAAACCACGAGGGGGTGTTGGAACACGCAGTGTTAAATGGTTTGTAGGTTCTAGCGTTGATGCATGTCGCGACATACAGGGTTCAAGCCATTACAAAACATAGTAGCTTCTCTTGTGCAACTTTGATTGACTAGACAGAGAGACAGAGAGGCAGACAAGCGCTTGTGAGAGTTTGTGATCAAATAGCCCAATACGCAAACACACTGACCACTCCAAAGTGGTAGCGGGAGCCCGGCTGTTCCGGGCATCGCATGAGCAGAAGATTCCAACTCCCCCGTGTTGCAGCTGACTTGGATACACGGATCCTAACCGTGCTGGGAATTGAACGTATAGGGAGGCAGCGCGAACGGGAGCGATGGACACAGAGACGGGGTTCGAGTTTGTAGGACCGGCACCGGCAAGCGCCGCAAGACCGAACACCGAAGGCGCAGCGCTGGCAGACCTAACCAGGTGTTTGGACTTGCGCACGGTGCTCAAACCACCACTGCTCGGACCGCGAGACGAGGACTTCGCGGAATGGAGATACGAATTCCAGAA
>CALGTP010000381.1 GCA_937902105.1 uncultured Actinomycetes bacterium | reverse complement strand
TTTGTGTCGCTCATGATCTGATGCGGGTACCCAGGATCGCTGGGCCAATTCGGTTGCAAAAGGTGCCACTGGGACGGCGCTTTTCGAATCAAAGTTTCCAATTCAAACGCCAGGTTCTGCGTAATACGCGAAACATCAGGTCGTAAACGACCTTGGCGTTCGCACACCATAGGAGCCCCGATAATTCCGTGGTGACCAAGGTTTCGATCAGTGAAGAAAGCCGCTGTTGGCAGGAGGGCGGCACCCGTTCGCAAGGCCAGAGTGGCAGGCCCTGCAGGGAGTGTCGTTGTCTCCCCGAAGAACTGCACAGGGATACCACCACCCGTCAGATCCCGATCACTCAATAGGCAGACCACTTCGTTGTTTCTCAGTGCTCGAAGAACTTGTGTACCAGCGCTGGGTCCAAGTGGGATGACTGTCATACCGAACTTTCTCCGTAAATCTGCAAACCATTCAAATAAAGCGGGTGGTTGAATCGCCTCTACGACCACAGCCATTTTGATCCCAGTATCAACAGCCCAACGGCCCATCCATTCCCATCCGCCTAAATGCGGCAACGCAAATATCGCTCCGTTACCTCTATCCAGCGCTGGAAGCAAATTCTCGGTGTAACCATCAATCGTTGTTGTGGCCGCGACTTTGTCGGCTGTGCGTGACGGCAAACGAAAACTCTCAAGATAGTAATGGGCGTAACTCTGAAAGACCTCTCTCGCCATTTTCCGAATCTCCGCTTGGTTGGCCTGAGGATTGACACGGCGCATATGACGCTCAACCATTATCCGTTTATCGCTTGAGGACCAAAAGGCAGGCCAACTTATCGCTGAACTTACGACCCCCGTGGCCGCATTTGGTACGACTCGTGACAGCAAAGAGCCGAATTTGTAAGCACCAACGATGAGTGAATCGTTGAGAGATTGCTTAACCTGCGACACCACTTTGATTGCCGACTATTGATACTTGCGAGCGGCCGAGATTCGTGAAGCTCGGCTTGACTGACTGTTGCGCCGATGCTGACGACGCGTGCGCCGCTGCTCAATCTTGGCGGCGGTGATCGGTGCCACTTCGGCTTGCTTCCACACTTTTATAAAACGTTGAATAGCCGTCAGAGTTGTCAGCACGAGCATGATCCACAAGATCGGGATGAGCAATGCCGAAAATAAGAGTCCAAGACAGAGAAAAATGATTCTCTCCGCCCGCTCCATCAGACCACCTTTGGCCGAAAGACCTAACGCTTCAGCTTTAGCCCTCTCGTAGGAAATGACCGAACTCATACCGGAAATCGCTAAAGGCAAGATAGCTAGATGAGCACCTTGCGTTGAGGCGAAATACCATGCCACGCCGCCGAAAAGTAAAGCATCCGTGACGCGGTCCACAACCGAGTCAAAAAACGCACCACGAGGACTAGCAGTACTTGTGGCCTTAGCCAACGCACCATCTAATAGATCAGGCAGCGCGGCCAAAATGACCAGTATCAAACCCCAAAATAGGTGGCCAGATGCGATAGCCACAGCAGCGGCGCAACCCATCACCAAGCCAACAACGGTGAGCTGATCGGGTGAAATTTTTGTCCGTCGCAAAGCCTGACCGAGAGGTTTTACCGCTCGGTCCACTGCAACTCGAAGATGGCCGTCAAACATATGTGAAGTCTAGGAACAACAGACAGGCCATGTTGTCATGCTGACTCAGACACCCATTCGTCAAGGCTGTCTTGAGTGAGTTGCTCAAGTACTTTCCCATTCACTGCGTCCACAAGAACCAATCCTCGCCGACTTGGTGGATCTTCGTCCGAGTAACACAAGACCCTCCATGTGGGGCGACTCCGCAGGCCTTTCCAGACCTGTTGCGCTGAGGCATGCCCAACTGGGAAGCCCACGGCGGCTCCAGCCAAAGTTAAAGCCTGTTGCTCATCAACAGTCATTTTCCAACCTGATGTGATGCATAAAAGACCAAATATCGCCAGGATCACTCCGCCTGTGACCATTCCTTGATTGATAAATGGACCGCTCTCACCGATGATCAGCGTGAGGGCTATGAATATGGACCCAGTCACCAGATAAATGGTTCCAGGCACTTTGCGCCGACTGTTATCTGGAAACTGATGGACTCCCACATGCTCAACAGCGTTTAGGTCACTTGGTAGTTGATCACGAATCTCATCAGCTTCGAGCTGCACTTGAGGACTCACTGGCGTTTCACTATTCATCGTTGCAATCTCCTTATTTCCACTTTAGGGCGAAGTCGTGTCGAGCCAACATTGGCGGATTCGCTGGGCTGTGACGTTCAACGGTTCAGAGATGGTCTTGGAATTAGCCGTGACAGCCATAAAGTTCGCATCCCCAATGGTCCTTGGAACGATGTGCACATGGAGATGCTCCGCCACGCTTCCTCCCGCCGATCGTCCAATATTCATTCCGATATTGAGTCCTTGAGGCTCGTAAACGGTACCCAAGACCTCGCTCGCTCGGGTGACAGTCGCCCAAAGCTCCAGTGATTCAATGGCGCTGAGCGAGGAAAGATCATCGACCTGGCGGTATGGCAAAACCAATAGATGACCGACGGCGTAAGGAAAAGCATTCAGTATCACGAAAACCAACTCACCGCGGTGCACGATAAAGGAGTCTTCATCGGAGATATTGGTCTTCAAGATTTGTGTGAAAATGCTTTCCTGATTAAGCGAGTCCTCTGCGGAGTGTGACGCTAAACCCGCAAGGTACTGTGATCTCCAACCTGTCCACAATGCGTCAATCATCGTCAAACTCAAATATCTGAAAAACTGATCTCAGTGAGAACACGATCCGCAAATGAAGAAATCGAAACTCCACGTTCAACGTCGGCTCCTCGAGCATTGACGCCTACTGTCTGCGCAGAAACGTCTTCATCGCCAACAACGAGAACGTATGGAATCTTCTCAAGTTTGGCGGTGCGAATTCGTTTACCTAGTTGATCGCTTGCCTCAGAGATATCAACGCGCAATCCTTGAGCACTCAAGGTGGTGGCTACAGCCTGAGCATAATCTTCATGGGCTAATGCAACTGGAAGAATGCGTACTTGGACAGGGCTGAGCCAAGTGGGAAAAGCGCCCGCATAATGCTCCACGAGCACTCCAAAAAAGCGTTCAACCGAACCGAATAAGGCACGGTGCAACATGATGGGCCTTTGCCTGCTGCCATCATTAGCAACATATTCCAGGTCAAATCTTTCGGGAAGATTGAAGTCGCATTGAATCGTCGATAACTGCCAAGTACGCCCGATTGCATCGCGTACATGAATATCAATCTTGGGACCGTAGAACGCAGCGTCTCCATCCTTGACGCTGTATGACACACCATGAGCATCAAGAGCGCTGACTAAAGCCTCGGTAGCGGTCTCCCAAATCTCATCAGAGCCAACATATTTCACTGGGTCTTTCGTTGACAAGTGGAATGAGAAATCTTCAAATCCAAAAGCTTTGAGCACGCTCATAACAAAATCCAGTAGCGAAATAATCTCACTCTGGAGTTGATCTTGAGTACAAAAAATATGACTGTCATCTTGTGTGAATCCGCGAATCCTCATTAAGCCATGCAATGTGCCGGCGCGCTCGTAGCGGTAAACGGTTCCCAATTCAAAGAGTCTGAGAGGCAATTCGCGATAACTGCGTTGGCGTCCACGAAAAATCAAACAATGCATTGGACAGTTCATCGGCTTTGGATAATAAGTTCCGTTATCCATCTCCATGGGTGGATACATTCCGTCTGCATAAAAATCCAAGTGGCCTGAGGTCTGAAAGAGCGTGGCGTTGGAGAGATGTGGGGTGAAGACGAATTGGTATCCACCACTCTGGTGGCGAGCGCGACTGTAATCCTCCATCAACTTGCGGATGATCGCCCCCTTTGGGTGCCACACAGCAAGCCCCCCTCCCAATTCCGAGGGAAATGACAAAAGATCCAATTCAACTGCGAGTTTGCGATGATCCCGTCGCTCTGCTTCAACAAGTCGATGCAAGTATTCCTCAAGAGCTGCTTTACTCTCCCAGGCGGTCCCATAAATCCTTTGCAGAACTGGTCCCTTCTCATTGCCTCTCCAATAAGCAGAGGAAACTTTTTGCAACTTGAAGTGACCAAGTCGTCCAGTTGACGCAACATGGGGGCCCAAACACAAATCAACGAACTCGTCAGAGTTTCGGTAAATACTGACGGAGTCTCCCGAGCCGCCAACCTCTGCGTTATCGACGCTGTCTGCACCACCTCCCGTGACTCTCGCAATAATTTCACACTTATAAGATTGCGAAGCAAACAGCACCAGCGCCTCTGAAACTGGTATCTCAGAGCGCACGAATGGCTGATTGGCAGCAATGATTTTCCGCATCGTGTCCTCAACCAGGGACAAATCATCCTCAGTAAAAACTCTATCCCCGAGATCAAAATCGTAATAGAAGCCATTCTCAATCGCCGGGCCGATCGTGTACTTGGCACCTGGGTACATCTGCAGAACAGCTTGAGCCATGACATGTGCAGTTGAATGGCGCAGTACATGACGTCCCGCTTCGGAATCGACGGTAATAATCTGCACCACATTGCCGTGATTTAGCGGGGTTGACAAATCAACCTCTCTGTCGTCAACGACGGCTGATACAGCCGCCTTAGCCAAATTTCGACTGATTGACGAGGCCAAACTCAAAGCCGTGGAATCGGAAGGCATGACTTTTTGCGTTCCATCGGGAAGTTTGATCGTGATATCGGACATTGGGTTCAGTTTAGGGGCAGATAACGGTCACGGAGGGTGATTAAAAGGTGCGAGAACACCTTTAGAGGATGACGCCTAAGAGCGCCGCCGCTTCGCGCCCGCACAAACCTTGACGCACTGCTTCATCGATACTTTGTAAGGCTCGCGGGGTATCCAAATCGTTATCCAAATGCGAGCGAACCGCTTCCAAAGTGGAAGGATCATTGGGGAAATCGAGACTCTCCTGCCAGGCCTGCAATCGCTTGAGAGCAATAGGCATGTGAGTATCGTTCCACTCCCATTCAAAGCGATAATGGTGATTAATAATCGCTAGGCGAATGGCTCGCGGATCCCACAGTTTGCGGAGAGCGTCAACAAAGACAAGGTTGCCTAGACTTTTGGACATCTTTGCACCGTCCATGAATACCATTGCCACGTGCATCCAATGCTTGACAAATGGGCTACCTGTGGCTGCTTCACTTTGTGCCCGTTCACATTCGTGGTGTGGATAAATCAAATCACTTCCACCACCATGAAGGTCAATGGTCTCACCCAATTCGCGTAAAGCTAAGGCACTGCATTCAATATGCCAGCCTGGTCGACCTGCACCCCAAACGGCTTCCCAAGAAGGCTCGTCACTTGCCGACGGATGCCAGAGAACAAAATCAAGAGGATCACGCTTATGAGGATTGTCAACATCGCCTCCGCGCTCACGAGCGATATCAATCATTTTCTGGCGACTGTAGTGACTGATAGTGCCGAAATTTGGGCTTTTACTAACGTCGAAATAAACCGAACCACCAGCAACATAGGCGTATCCCCTCTCCAGAACCATCCCAATAAAACCACGAATATCTGCGATCGCTGACGAGGCACGAGGGGTCGAATACACCGGCAAAGCATTCAGGGCCTCCATATCTTTTTCGAAACGAGCCTCCTCACCAGCAGCAAGATCTAGATAGTGGACCCCTAGTTCGCGGGCCTTGGCGAATAGTGGATCATCGACGTCAGTGACATTACGAACGCAGCGAACCTCGTGACCGAGATCAATCAATCGACGCTGAAGAACGTCATAGGCCATAAAAGTGGCTGCATGACCGATGTGAGTGGCGTCGTAGGGCGTAATTCCGCAGGTATACATCGAAACCAGATGCGCTGGCTCGAAAGGAACAACCTCTTGTTTGGCTGTGTCGAAGAGTTTGATGGACACGCTTACGTCAAATCTACTTCTGATCAGCAGGTTGGCGAATACCTGTAAGTTTGGGCGCTACTCGGGTTTTGTAACGGACATTGAGTTGTAAAAGAACTGCGGTGAAGGCCTCAATGGCCATGGCGTTGGATAGCAAACCTGCATCAAGGGGACGACAACCTGGAATCCGTTCGACTATTTCGCTCACTATCTGGATCGCATCTCGATCATCAGAACAAATCAGCACATCAGAATCAATGGGGTGTCCAATATGGCCAAGTTCTTTTGCTGGGAGATGATGGAAAGCTGCCACCACACGACTGAGGGGAATCGCCGCCTGAATGTGAGCTGCAACGCTGCCGCGAGGTGGCAATAACGGTTGAAACTCACCAGCGACCCGGACCAAAGCATTGGCCATGCTGATGACGATCTTTCCCGAGAGAGCAACAGCATTTTCTTGAACTGTGGTCGCGGCAGAGTCCCATGGTGTCGCAATGACCAGAAGATCGCAATGACTGGCGTGGGCATTGTCACCACCAGATAGATGGGCTGCTAGCTCAGGAAATTTGCCAACAAACTCAGCGACGACTTCATTGGCTTTCTCGCTTGACCGAGAGCCAATGACGACATCAAAACCTACGGATGACAACCGTGCCGCTAGGGCCGAACCAGCAGGACCAGTGCCACCGAGAATTCCAATACGCATACCTAAACAATGGCACATCGTGGACAAAAACGTCCTACCTGAGCGAATGAATGACCATCAAGGTGGCGTTGATGGGTGCTTCGCATCAAGGTCACGAACTAGTTTGAGTGTATGGGTCTTCTTGATGGGAAACGAATAGTGGTCACGGGAGTCTTAACGGATGCCTCATTAGCCTTTGGAGTGGCGTCTTTAGCACTTGAACAAGGTGCGCAAGTTGTGTTGACGGGTGCTGGGCGGGCTTTGTCCCTGACGACACGCACGGCGCGCAAGTTGTCACAAACTGTTGAAGTCTTGGAACTCGATGTGACCGTTCCCGAGCATGGAGAGATCGTGCGGCTGCACTTACGCGAAAAATGGGGCAAGGTTGACGGCGTGGTTCATTCCATCGGTTACGCCCCAGAGAATTGTCTGGGAGACGATTTCATGGCGGCATCTTGGGAGGACGTCGCTACAGCAATGCATATAAGCGCCTACTCGCTGAAATTTCTTGCTGACGTTTTTGTACCTTTGATGGAACGTGGCGGATCGATAGTGGGATTGGATTTTGATAACACTGTGGCTTGGCCGGCCTACAACTGGATGGGTGTAGCGAAATCGGCTTTGGAGAGCATCAACCGATACTTAGCGAAGGAATTGGGCCCTCAGGGAATTCGCACGAACTTGATCGCCGCTGGTCCTATAAAGACGATGGCCGCTAAGTCGATTCCTGGTTTCAAAAAGTTTGAAGATATTTGGGATGAACGCGCTCCCCTCGGTTGGGATGTGACGAACGGCGAACCCGTGGCACGCGCAGTCGTGGCCCTGCTGTCAGATTGGTTCCCCGCTACAACCGGATCAATGATTCATGTTGACGGCGGTTTTCACGCCACTGGGGCTTGATTCCTAGAGACCGCTGCGCTCGAGAATGTGTATGCCACAGGCCGAACCGAGCCCGATGACGTGGGCAAGACCCACCTTGGCATCTTTGATTTGGCGGTCACCAGCTTCGTTACGCAGGTGATGACACACCTCCCAGATATTGGCAATTCCTGTAGCAGCGATGGGGTGACCTTTGGACTCCAGACCACCAGAGACATTGACTGGGGTTGAACCGTCGCGCCAAGTAGCGCCACTCATAAAGAAGTCCACAGCACCGCCCTCAGGGCAGAGCATAAGATTGTCGTAGTGAACTAATTCGGCGGTAGCGAAGCAGTCGTGAAGTTCAACGAGGTCAAGATCACTCGGTGAAACTCCTGCTTGTTCATAGGCGATGATCGCAGCATTGCGCGTCAAGGTGTTGACGTCTGGAAGAACTTGACAGGCCTCTTGATATGGGTCGCTCGTTAACACAGAAGCTGAAACCTTGATGGCTCGTCGCTGCTGTTCCTTAGACAAAGTCCGTAGTACTTCGCCGGAAGTGACAACAGCAGCTGCAGCACCATCGCAGTTGGCGGAACACATCGGGCGAGTGTTGGGATAAGCAATCATCATGTCGTTCATAATCTCATCGAGAGTGAAGCGCTTTTGATAAGCAGCCATTGGATTCAGAACTGAGTGAGCATGATTCTTTTCCGAGATACGGGCGAAGAGTTCAAATGAAACTCCACCATATTTGTGGCCATATTCCATCCCAATTTGAGCAAAGGTGCCCGGCATAGTGTCGGTGCCAATACGGCCATCAGTGGGCAGGACACTGCCAAAGCGCCCGCTCGGTTCAAATGTGTTGCTGCTCTTTTTGGAGGTTCCGCCGCCTCCGAGCAAACCTGCACCCGAAAGCTTCTCGGCCCCGACGGCAAGTCCCATACGGGCCTCTCCAGCCTTAACTGCCATAATCGCCGTGCGCAGTGCTGTGGCACCTGTTGCACAGGCATTAGCCACGTTGAACACTGGAATACCAGTTTGACCAATTTGCTTTTGCAATTGCTGCCCGAAACCAGCTCCAGCCCCCATCAGGTTGCCTGCCGCCAAGATGCCAATATCGGCCATGGTCACACCAGCATCTGCCAAGGCGGCAATTGCTGCTTGCGATCCAAGGTCAACGATGTCCTTATCTGAATGCTTGCCAAACTTGGTCATTGCGATCCCGAGGATCCAAATGTCGTCACTTGCCATGATGAGTGCCTTCGCTTTCTTAGGTTCTGTGTGTGAGTATTTGTGTCGGATCAAGCAGGGGCGAAACCAAAACCAATGGCTTCAGTTCCGTCTTCGTCTGTTCCCAAACTGAAAGTGGTTAAACGCACCTTCATTCCCAGGGAAACTTTTTCAGGAGTGGGGTCACAATCGACGATATTGCCGCGCACGCTAGTTCCGTTGCAGTCAATAATTCCCGCCACGAAAGGTACTGGTACTCCAGGCGCAGCGAAAGCCACGATGGTGAACGACTTCAAGATTCCGTCTGGAGAAATTGCGGCCTTTTTAAAATCATTGTTGAAGCATTTAGCGCAGGCGTTGCGGCGGTCAAAGTAACGCGCCCCACAGGTTGTGCATTCGTTGGCCACTAAATGAGGCGAATCGCCCAACTCAAGGTAGGCAACGTGAGGTATCTGCTGAGGCATAATTGTGTCCTATCGATAATGCTGACTTTTGTATCCTAAACCTCTGAGGTCAAGCTTTCATTAGCCCAGGGAGTCGTCAATGGGGGTATTCCAAGTTCCAATGTGTAGTACATCAACGGCCGCCTTGCGGGGTATTCGTGTTGGAGAGCCACTTTTTTGATCCTCAGAGTGTCGAAATCCGATGGCGACAACACCTGCACAATGCACTTTGGGCGGCACTCCAAAGGCATCCAGCAGTTTGCGAGGCTCCAAGAACAAGTCAAACAACAGGGCGCCCCAACGTTGCTCCTCAACCAGCAGCAGAAGATTTTGAGTCACCAACGCGGCATCGGTCAACCAAGTGGGTTTGACCCAATTCTCAGCCTCTTCCAACCCATGTCCGGCCTTATCGCTCTGCGAATAACGATTCGTATAAGCCGACTCATCAGCCAATACCAAGATGACTGCCTGAGCTGAAAGAACTCCCGGCGACTTTGTAGCAAACCAATCTCCAGACCCAGACTCGCGCCAAAACTTCTGCAAATCTTCGCCCACTAAAATTAAAAGATGTGCACCTTGAGAAAAACCCGCGGATGGGCAGCGTAAGGCCAACTCGCCAAGCTTCGTCAGGTCCTCCAGACTCGGCCCTCCATCAAAAAACCGCGTCATGCGACGCCGACGAATAATCTGCCCTAGCGCAGTGCTGAAAAATCTATTCTCAGAATTAGTGCTTGCCAAGTTTCAGCAAATCCTCTGTCATCGTCCACCCGTGAACGATCAAACAAGCACCCACATCAGGTTTCACCTCTGCGAACAATTCTGCTATTTCTGGTTTGATGTTTTGTGGTTTGCTTGATTCATGATCGAGGAATCCTGACAATCCCTTCTTCTTCACGATGAAGGTTTTTTCGTCGTAATGAGCATCGACTCCAAAACGACGTGCCAAGCGGCGTCCCCATGCACGCTCTTCACCAACGGCGCGATGTCCGGGTCGGGGTATTAACTCGCTGAGGCTCTTAAATGCCTCAAGACCCTCGGCCGAGACAAACCGACTTCCGACTACAACATCCTCGTCGGGAAAGGCCATCAGGGCACGGTGATATGCCTCTGCCAAAAGTCCTTTGAGAACCTGATCTCGTTTAGGTGAACGCTTGACGCTCATCAAGCCGAAAAGGACACAGGGTGTGCCCCCGATACGTTCCAGCGTGGAAAAGGTGAAGCCATGTATTGTCCCATTCAAGGTAGCCGTGGTACACAAAACCCAATCCTGTTGGGCCTTGAGCAACCTTGGGGCGTCAAACGACCCTCCCACGAGGACCAACTCTTCTAGTTCAGCCTCAGTAAGGGCCGCACTATCTTTTGTTTCCACCTCAACGGACATCTGAATGACAACTTCCCTACTGTGGGCCACAAACTGACCACTCCCCTATTCTGCCACTTCTGGCGCTAGAAACACGAAACCACCTGCTCACCACGGCAGAGAATTGCCCCTTACAGGATAACGCTTGCACCAAAGGCAACTCTGAGAGGGGGAATGACTCGATCAATGTCGACCAAGAACTCCTCACCGAGTTTGAGGATCTTGGCATCACCGATATGCAAGAAGACATAAGAAGATCCCGGATAACTAGAAAGGATGCCCTTCAAACGTGCGACGGTCTCAGGATCAAGGGCCACCGCAGGAAGGTTGAGACGAAGTTCTTCTTGACGATGAGAAATCTTTAGTGGAGTGAACTCAAGCGATTGGATGTTGATCCGCTCATCATTGCGTTCGAAGCGACACTTAACAGCAACCAAACCATCCTCAATGATCTTATGACCGTGCGTGAGAAGTGTTTTTGAAAACACCGTTAATTCAACACTGCCATAGAGGTCTTCAAGTTGAATAATTGCCAAGGCGTTGCCCTTTTTTGTGACTTTGCGCTCGACTTTGGTGATGATACCGGCCAAGGTCACGATCGCTCCACTATCCAAATCCTCTAGGCCAGAAGTTGTCGACGTGGCATGTTTGCGGAGCATTCCTTCAAGACCAAAAAGTGGATGATCGCTGATATATAAACCCAGTACTTCTTTCTCGAACTTCAGTTTGACGGATTTCTCAAACTCCATATCGGGAATAGGAATATCGAGATTGACCTTTTCGCCCGGTTCGGAATCAAAAACATCAAACAGGCTCATGACACCTTGGTCTGCATCGGATCTGCGAGCTAATGAATCGCTAACAATTGATTCGTAGATTGCCATCAACCCTTGACGCGGGTGACCGAGACCATCAAATGCACCTGCCTTGATGAAGGACTCAATGGATTTCTTGTTGAGGCAATCTGCTGGAACCCGCATTGCAAAATCATGGAATGACGCAAAGGGTCCGTTCAAAGCTCGTTCGCTGACAATCCGCTCGCAAATAGCCTGCCCAATACCTTTGATGGCTGACAACCCAAAATAGATAACACGTTCGGTCACTAGTGGAGTGAAATCAACTTCAGAGACGTTGATATTTGGCGGTCCAAGGGTGATGCCACTGTTTCGAGCATCGACTAAGTAGCCCGCCGCTTTCTCTAAATTGTCTTTCACACTCGTCAGTAGTGCGGCGAAATATTGCATCGGGTAGTTCGCTTTGAGGAAGGCGGTCTGATAACAGATATGCCCATACCCAAAGGAGTGACTTTTGTTAAATGCGTAGTCTGCAAAGTTCTCAATGATGTCAAATAGTTGCTTGCCAAGTTCGGAACCATATCCGGCAGTTTCGCAACCAAGTTCAAACTTGGAGCGTTCCTTTTCCATCAATTCGCGTTCTTTTTTACCGCAAGCCTTACGCAGGTTGTCGGCTTCTGCAAGGGTATAACCAGCGAAGCGTTGGGCAACGCGCATCACGCTTTCCTGGTAGATCATTAGACCGTATGTATCACCTAAGATTTCTTCAGCATCTGGATGGAAATAGACAACTTTCTTGCGCCCATTTTTTCTATCCGCAAAGTCGTTATGCATGTTGACGCTCATCGGACCGGGCCGATAAAGGGCGATCACCGCCGAAACATCTTCAAAATTTGTGGGTGCCATAGCCCGCAAGAGCTGTTGCATCGGCGCCGACTCGAGTTGGAATACACCCATTGTGTCCCCTCGTCCTAGCAAATCAAATGTTGCTTGGTCCTCAAAAGAGATTTTGTCCACATCGAAATCGGGATGGTCTATTTGAATCAAACTGTTGGCGTCTGTGATGACGTCGAGATTTCGCAGACCAAGGAAGTCCATCTTCAACAGTCCAAGTTCTTCGACTCCATGCATATCAAACTGAGTTGTGATTTGTCCTGCTTCAACGGATTTGCCAGATTCTGGGCGGCGCTGCAGAGGAAGATAATCAGTCAATGGGTCTTTGGAAATCACCACGGCCGCTGCGTGAATGCCGACAGAACGTTTCAACCCTTCAAGACCCTTAGCTACATCGATAACGTGACGAACTTCGTCATCTGACTCGTACAGATCTCGGAGCTCCTGAGCGGCCCGATATCCGTCGGCATATTTGTCGTTAAGTTCGAGGCAATACTTCAGCGGAGTGTCTCGACCCATCACAAGTGGTGGCATAGCCTTTGCTAAGCGATCACCCATGGCATACGGGTGTCCAAGAACACGTGCCGCATCACGTACGGCGTTGCGTGCTTTGATTGTTCCAAATGTGATGATTTGAGCCACATGTTCAGGTCCGTAAGTGTCTGTCGCATAATGAATAATTTCTTCTCGATAGCGCGAGTCAAAGTCCATGTCAATATCGGGCATTGAAATACGACTCGGGTTCAAAAACCGCTCAAAAATCAAGTCGTAACGGATCGGGTCTACTTCAGTAATTCCGAGGCAATAAGCGACAGCGCAACCAGCAGCAGAACCTCGTCCCGGACCGACTCGGATATTCCGCTTTTTGGCGTACTCAATAAGATCCCAAACAATCAGGAAGTACGAGGCGAAACCCATGTCGGCGATGACCTTTGTCTCAAATGCCAAACGCTCGATAACAGCGGGAGTCAAATTGTCACCCCAACGTCGCTTCGCTCCTTCGCGTGTCAGGTGATCCAAATAAGAAGCGTCATCAGTGAAGCCTTGCGGAACATTGAAGTTAGGTAATTGCGGTTTGCCAAACTCAATAGTGACGTCAGCGCGCTCGGCAATCCACAACGTATTATCGCAAGCCTCGGGAACTTCACGAAAAACATACCGCATCTCTTTGGCGGTCTTTAGGTAATGCTCGGTCCCCTCAAAGCGGAATCGATTCGGGTCGGCGATCATGGAGTTTGTTTGTACACATAGCAAAGCATCATGCGATTCACTGTCGTGGCGATGGACGTAGTGCGAATCATTTGTAGCTATGACTGGAGCACCAATTTCTTGGGCGATCTCTAAAAGTTGTGGATTTGTTTTTGTTTGTGCCGCTAGTCCATGGTCTTGAAGTTCCACAAAGAGATTGTCTTTGCCGAAGATATCTTGCAACCTTGCTGCCTTGCGCTTGGCATCTTGATAATCGCCGTTCAAGAGTGCCTGCAGAACATGGCCCCCCAGGCAACCTGTAGTGGCGATCAAACCTTCGTGATGGCGTTCTAGCAACTCCCAATCCATACGTGGTTGGTAGTAGTAGCCCTCAAGAAATGCCAAACTTGAAAGCTTGATGAGGTTCTTGTAGCCAACGCTGCTCTCTGCCAACAAAGTGAGGTGATAATAGAGTTTCTTGCCACCTTCGGTGTCGCCCCCTGAGTCATCAACCTTGCCTCGTCTGTTCGGGCGCTCAAACCGCGTCTCGTAGGCCATGTACGCCTCGGTTCCAATGATTGGCTTCACGCCCTGCGCCCGACACTCTTTGTAAAAGTCGAGAACACCGTACATATTGCCGTGGTCCGTCATACCGAGGGCCACTTGCCCATCTGAGACTGCCTTGGCGACCAGTTCATCAAGTTTGGCGGCACCGTCAAGCATCGAGAACTCAGTATGGACATGAAGATGGGTGAATGAGTCGCCCAACACCCACCTCCTACTTTGCTCAGGTCAGCCGAACGTCTCGACTGACAAACTTCATCTATGTGGTTTAGAAACAGTAGCAGTGGGCTACAAGTAAGTTCCTGGGAGTGGAGCACTATTTGAGGCAGTTTCAGTCTTGTTCCCTAAGGGTCCTGGCTGCAACTGACGGATCTGCTCCATTTGCTGCTGCGCCATTAACTGTTGGGCGAAGAGCGCCGCTTGAATGCCGTGAAAAAGCCCCTCGAGCCAACCCACTAGTTGGGCCTGAGCGATACGCAGTTCACCTTCGCTAGGAATACCATCGGAGAAAGGTAGTGCCAACATCGTGAGTTCTTGTTGGAGGTCCGGCGATAGAGCATCCGTCAACTCCACGATCGAGCGTTCATAAATCTCGGCGAGGCGTTCGCGACTCCCCTGATCCAACTCGGCGCCACGCACCTCTTCCAATAATTGCTTGACCATAGAACCGATACGCATGACCTTGGCGGGTTCTGTCACAGAGTTAATGACGCTGATCTCGTTGGTCGATGTTCGCTCATTGCCAAGCCCACTTTCCGTACTCAAGATCTGGTCGGGTTGTTGCAGTTCAGGATTGCTCATACGTCATAACTTCCTTCTCTTTTCGACTTCTCAAAGTACACCAAACAATCAAACGGTTGCCGCTAAAAACGGCACATACATTTCGGCACTAGTGAGCGAACCGTGACGACAAATAAGTGGAAAAGGTCCTGAATCAAGGGGATCTTCGTACGTCACATCGGCGAAGGGAACTAAGGCCACGTCACCTAATCTGCGGGCAACAGAGTCCGACATTTTGGCTCCTTTGCTCGGACCAAGCCAAGCTTCTTCAATCACTTGCTCCCGACTGACCACCCAAGCCTGGTGGGAAAAAAGAGCCTGAGAGATGCTCAACAGATTGTCTTCGCTACCGCGACGCGCATGGAGCCAGCGAAAGCGTCCTTCACCAGACTGGTGATGAACACAGTCCATTAAGTCTTTTGGAAGTTTGATAGCGGGTTCTTCGATCTGCACTTGACCGTGGTCGGCAGTTACTACAAGGGTTGTGCCTGGGGGCAAGGCGGCCAATAAAGAGCCCACCAACCAATCAGCGGCGGCGATCTCAGCGTCGTAGAACGGACCGAAACCCCGCTCATGGGCGATTTTGTCAACGCCATCGTAATAGGCATAGACAAAGTGCTCGCCAGAATTGACCAAACTTACGCATTGCGCCACAATGGAACTCGCCGCTCGCCAGCCACAGGGTTTGGTGCCGCGTAAATGAGCCTCGGTGAACGCTGTCCCTTCAAGTTCTGTTCGACTGACGACCGGTATGTTCAGACCGGCAAAGGGCGGAATGGGCTGCACAAGCGCTGGTGGATGAATTTTGCGCAGATCTCGCGAATCGGACCACCATCGCAAACTATTCATGATCGAGTCACCCATGTCCATGCGATAGCCAACAATGCCGTGTTCAGCGGGACTGGCACCGGTTGCCAGACTTGTGAGGGCACTGGCAGTGGTGCTTGGGGCAATCGTGGTGATTTTGCTTCCTGTCATCGAAGAAAGATTTGGCGCCACATGCCGATGGCTTTCTAGTTGCTCGGCGCCCAATCCATCAAGTAGCAACAAGACAATATTTCTTGCCCCTTGTAAGGGTTCGGGGAACCACTGTGGACGCTGACCCGGACCTCTCAGTAGGCAACCAGGCATGATTCCTGTCAGGTTGGGACCTGAGTAGTTTGGAATCACTGGCTTTTCAGGCATATCTACATCATCCCCCATAGGTGTCTATCGGCGCACATTTTTAGCCAAATAAAAGTTTTCTGAGATTGCTCGTGATGCCTGAAATACTCCTGCAACGGGCGGGGACGGGACAAGTTCGCACAAAGGGGGCGCTGACCTTCTACGATACGAGTGTGCGCGTTTCTACTAGAGGTGACTATGCCTGTCGGGCTCTATTATCGCTCACCCTGCACATTGAGATGCCCCTCCCGACCTCAGTACGTGATATCGCTGAACGAACCGGTCTTCCGCAACCCTATTTAGAGCAAATTCTTCTTGCCCTCAAAGGTGCAGGTTTAGTGAAGTCAAAAAGAGGTGTCGGCGGTGGTTACACACTGGCACGAGCACCCGAAGACATTCGTCTGAACGAGATTATTGCCGCCGTAGATGGTCCGATTAGTTTGGGCGATTTCGGAGAGCCTCATGCCGACGGAGCCTGCGACCACGAAGGGCAGTGCGTTCTTTTAGCGATCTGGAAACAAACTGGTGATCACATGAAACATCATTTAGAGGGCTTTACCTTGGCCAGTGTGGCTCAAGCCGCACAAGGCAAAATTGATTGGCCCGAATCACTTCACTAACGCGAAGATTTAGCGACTGCCGAAAGCACGCCATTAACGTATCGACTTGAATCATCGGTACTAAACGTCTTTGCTAACTGCACTGCTTCGTCAAGAATCACAGCTTGCGGAATATCGAGACGATGCAGTAACTCAAAGGTCGCCATACGCAGAATATTTCGATCCAAGCAGGGCATCCGATTCATCGTCCAGCCATCTGCGTGCTCACTAATCAGTGCATCGATAGCTACTTGGTTGTCGGCGACACCACGCACAATCAACAGCGATACCGCGTCAGGAGGCTCAACGAGACCAGCGATGACGATATGCCCGCTGACATTTTTGGTGTCTGCCTCATAAAGCAAAGTCAGCGCTCTCTCGCGAGATTGTGAACGTGGATCAATATTCGGCGTGCGTGAACGACGCTGAGCCATCAGGATCAGACTCGAGTGAGGTATTCGCCAGATCGAGTGTCGACCTTTACTTTGTCCCCAATATTGATGAACAGCGGAACTTGAATAGTTTTTCCAGTTTGCAATTCAGCAGATTTGCGTGCTCCTGATACGCGGTCACCTTGAATACCGGGCTCGGTTTTGGCAATCAGCATTTCAACCGAGGCGGGTATTTCGACAGAGACAATCTCATCATTGTAAATCGCGATAATAGCGACCATTGATTCGACGATGTAATCGATGGCAGACCCAAGAGAAACTGGAGCAATGTTTAACTGATCGTATGTTTTGGTATCCATGAACACATAGTCATCACCATCACGATACAGAAATTGCATATCCTTCTTGTCGAGCATGGCTTGCTCAACGCGAATTCCTGCGTTGAAAGTTTTGTCGAAAACATTGCCGGTGCGAACGTTACGTAGTTTGGTTCGTACAAATGCCCCACCTTTGCCAGGCTTCACGTGCTGAAATTCAACCACTTGGAAAAGGCCATTTTCCAACTCAAGAGTGATTCCATTTTTCAATTCGTTAGTGGTGATGGCAGGCATGTCGGTTCCTTGGGGGATGTGTTGAGTGTTCGGTTAGAAAATTCGGTGACCACTATGAGGTCTTCCACTCGTAGACCGCCGAACCCTCCACGATAGACCCCAGGTTCGATAGTCACGACGTCTCCTGGTTGAAGAATTGCCGCAGATGAGGAATTTAGGTAGGGATCTTCATGAATCAGCAGTCCGACACCATGCCCAGTCCCATGATTGAACATTTCTGCGAGCCCTGCCTTATGAAGCACCGTACGACACGCCGCATCCACATCTCGAGTTGCCACACCAGGTCCCGCGAGGGCTGCACCGGCAGCTTGAGCTTCTCGAACGGCCTCGTAGGCGTGGACCTGCTCGTCGTTCATCTCCCCTATGACATAAGAACGAGTCATATCGGAGTGATAACCGTTGACCAACGCCCCAACGTCAATGATCAAAGTGTGACCTTCCTCAATGCGGGTATCGGTTGGAGAATGGTGTGGGCGCGCCGCGTTGATCGGACCCGTGGCCACGATGGTGTCATATGAAGGACCGTCGGCACCGAGTTGACGCATGAGGTAATCCAATTGGTCGCGTACATTCTTCTCAGATGGTTCGCTGAGGAACATTGGTAGCACTTCAGCGAGTGCTCGATCAGCAATGCTGCATGCCTGACTCATGAGGAAAATTTCTCCGGCGTCTTTGATACGGCGGATTGCCCCTAGAGCGGGTGATGCAGGAACTAAGTCAACTGGTAGCGAAGTTGTTAAAGCTTGAAAAACATCAAATGTCACGTGTGCGCTTTGAAACCAAATGTGTGAGCACCCGCTGAGGCGATGTGCGAGGGCCTCAAACACACTGTGTTGGGTTCTGCACTCAATAACTTGCGCAGGGACACCCACCGCATTGATCTGTGCAGTTGCTTGTTCGGTGTAACGCCCATCTGTGAACAACCACATATCAGCCGTAGTGATCAGCAACCAACCGCTTGATCCAGTAAAACTAGTGAGCCAGCGAATGTCATTCAGATCACTGATCAAAATTCCTTGAACGGCTGTCTGCTGTCCTAAAAGTTCGCGCACTCGCACAAGGCGCTGATCATGCCATTGTTCGGCGGACACGATGCTGCTTACCCGATCTGGCGAACAATTGCTGCGACAGCTTGTTCGTAACCTAATGGCCCCAAACCAGCAATTGTCTGACTTGCTACTGGGGCGATCACGCTGAGATGGCGCCATGGCTCACGAGTGAGCGGATCGGAAATATGAACTTCGATAATTGGACCAGTAAAAGTCGCCAATGCATCGTGGATACTCCACGCATAGTGGGTAAATGCGCCAGCATTGATGATAATCGCCTGTACCCGACCCCGCGCCGCATGAATAGCGTCAACGATGACCCCTTCGTGATTTGTCTGCAAATGTTCGACCTCAAACCCAGCACTCGTGGCGACAGTACTGACGGTCCGCACATAGTCGTCAAGAGTCGCAGTGCCATAGATTTCGGGCTCGCGTTCACCCAAAAGATTGAGGTTCGGTCCGTGTATCAACAAGATTGTGGGCACACCCCGACGATACTTGCTCAGGGCCGACCGATTGAGCGTCATTACATCCCGAACAGCAACAAACGCACTACTTACGGCTTATGCCAAGGACATAAACGATGTCAAAACCTCACGAACTAAGTCTGAGGGGACATTGGAGACCACCTGCGGACCGTGTTCTGAATCCAGGACAAAAGTTAAACCTGATACGGCCTTCTTATCTCGGGACATGGCATTGAGCAAGGATTCAACGCTCATGCCTGTAGGTATGCGAGAAGCCAAACCGTACGTTTTGGATACGACTAGATCGTGATAATCCACGCGTTCACTTGAAATACGATTCATGGCGTGCGCTAAATGAGCAGCAAAAACCAATCCAATAGCGACGGCCTCACCATGGGCCAACTGGTGTCCACCGACAATTTCTAGTGCGTGTGCCAAGGTGTGACCATAATTAAGTAAAGCTCGTTGCCCACCTTCGCGTTCATCTTTCTCCACAAAAGAACTCTTGATTCGCACACATTGAGCAACGCGCTGCTCGAGGCTCAACGACAAGAGATCATCACCGGTGAGGAAGTGGTATTTAGCGACCTCGCCTAAACCACAGCGCATCTCGCTCTCGGGCAACGTGGATAGTGCATCCAAATCGCAGATGACGCCGACAGGCTGCCAGAAGGCCCCCACCAAATTCTTTCCTTGCGGCAAATTGACGCCTGTCTTGCCTCCGATGGCTGCATCAACCATACCTAAAAGAGTTGTCGCAACATGAATGACTGGCGTACCTCGATGCCATGTGGAAGCGGCAAAACCAGCCACATCTGTCACCATTCCTCCTCCGACAGCGATAATCACATCGTGACGTGTCAACCCCATTTCCGCAAAGCCTTGCGATAGCGATTCAATTGTGGAGAGAGTTTTAGCCTTCTCGCCCCGCTCAATCACGAAACGCTTACTCGCGATGGGAAGAGTGACATCGCTGGGTATTCCCTCTTGAGTGACCACGGCACAACGTTGAGCGGTGGTCCCAATGAGGTCAACTAATGAAGTGATCGCTCCGTGACCCACCACAACTGGATACGAGCGGTCACCCAGATTAACGACAACAGTTTCAAGACTCATGGCGCCACCTCCATCGTCACAATAGTTGTCAAAGCATCTACAACCTCATTGATTTCAAGGTCTGTGACGTCAATGGTCGAAGTTGCCAACGAGGCATACACGGAACTCCGTTCGCTATACAACTGAGTCAACCTTGCCCGTGGATCATCGTCAATGAGCGGTCTATGACCTTGTTTGGTCAGCGCACGCGCACTCACTCTGCGAGTGATGAGATCCAAATCGGCTGTCAGCCAGATCCGGTGAGTCATGTGGGAAATGAGAAGCTGATTGCTCTGACGCAATACACCTCCACCAGCGACCGCAATCACTAATGGCTGAACACGCGCGTAGGCAGCACTGAGGGTCTGTGCTTCTAGGTCGCGAAATACTTCTTCCCCATCGTTGGCGAAGATATCGCGCACCGATCGAGCAGTGGATAATTGCAGTTCATCATCAGTGTCAAAGAAACCGTAATTGATACGTTTCGCTAAACGGCGCCCAACCGTACTCTTGCCAGTTCCCATCAGCCCAATGAGGGCAATGTGGGGGCTTTGCGCCGACTGAGTCATAGCGCCTGTTGGGTTGACTCTTTTGCAGAAATAGCGTTGCGTACGAATTCCGCTACTGAATCGCCACCGAACTTGCGTTGGGCTTCAGCAGCCAAAACAAGTGCAACCATTGTTTCACCGACAACTCCCATGGCAGGTACGGCAGTGACATCAGTTCTTTCCTTGAACGACACTCCCGCTTCTTTCGTGATCACATCGACAGTCGGCAGGGTTGGCTTATTCAATGTTGCGAGCGGTTTCATCGCCGCCCGCACGACGAGCAACTCGCCAGTGGTCATGCCACCTTCGGTACCACCAGACAGCGATCCCGTTCGCACGAAACTCTGCGTTGCTTCATCCCAATGAATGGGATCGTGAGCCAAACTTCCGCGCCGTCCAGCAACTTCAAAACCATCACCGATTTCAACACCTTTGACAGCCTGAATACTCATCATCGCTTGAGCCAATAAGGCGTCCAATTTCCGATCCCAATGCACGTGACTGCCGAGTCCGACTGGCAATCCATAGGCCAGCACCTCGACGATGCCGCCTAATGAGTCTCCATTCTTGGCGCATTGTTCAATTTCAGCGATCATCAAAGCGGCGGCTACTGGGTCAAAACTACGAACAGGAGAATCATCCACAACACTTAGATCTGCTGGTGTGGGACGCTGGGCATTCACGGATTTGGCGGATCCCATCTGAATCACATGTGAAATGACCTCCACGCCGATTGTGCGTAAGAGGGCCTTCGCCACAGCCCCTGCGGCTACTCGGGCAGCGGTTTCCCGCGCACTGGCACGTTCTAAAACATCTCGCGCATCGGTGAAGCCGTACTTCTGCATTCCGGCAAGATCAGCATGACCTGGACGGACCTTGGTGAGGGGATCGAGAGTCGCCCCTGGTGCAGGGTCCATCTCTTTATGCCATTTATCAGAACGGAACCATTCGGTATTCTTGATTTCAATGGCCACTGGTGAACCAAGTGTTCGACCATGGCGGACTCCCCCAATCAAGGTCACTTCGTCCACCTCAAAACGTTGGCGTGGTCCGCGTCCGTAGCCGAGGCGACGACGTGAAAGTTCCAGTTGTATATCTTCAACTGTGATCTGTAAACCCGCAGGCAAACCCTCAATAATGACAACTAACGCTTGTCCATGGGACTCGCCGGCGGTGAGATAACGCAACATCGTCTATCAGGTTACCGTTCGCCTAGGACAGTGCCTGTGAGGCTGCTGAAAGCATTGCTTGAATATCAGGAAGATGACCAGTCCAAATCTCCTGCTGGAGGGCCGCCTGATGTACCAACATCCCCAGACCATTCACTATTTGGCATCCTTTTTCTTCGGCGACCCGCAATAAAGCAGTGTGCAGCGGGTGATACACGAGATCCACGACGATGTGACGCTGTTGCAACAGATCAAGTGGCATGGGTAGGACTGACCCCGAGCCGGTCTCCCCCATGCCCATGCTGGTGGCGTGAATAATGAGGTCGCATTCTTGCGTTGCGTGCCGTAAGGCAGGTTCATCGCTGAGAGCGATAGCCCGCGAGCCAACAGGGGCTAATCCAGCGGCAAACACAGCGCCATCTAAAGAGCGGTTGGCCACGACTACTCGCTTGCATCCGTGGCGTGTCAGCGCGTCAACGACCGAGCGCCCAGCACCGCCAGCCCCTATGACTAACACCGACGAATTCTCGAATTGCACACCATGAGAGCGAAGGTTCTGCAGCAAACCTTCACCATCGGTGCTGTGGCCAACTAGTGCGCCATCACCGGCAACTTCGACCGTATTAACACTGCGAAGTGCGATGGCAGCAGCGCTACTTCGATCAACCAATGTCGCCATCTCCGTTTTATGCGGCATGGTGACGCTTAAACCGCGCAGATGCAGCGTCCGCAGAGCACTCAAACTCTCGGCTGTCTTGCCCGCAGCAACTTCAAAGGCAACATAAACCCAGTCAACGCCTAGAGAACGAAATCCAACGTTATGGATGATTGGTGACAAACTGTGACGTACGGGGTCGCCAATAACGCCGACCACGGATGTCTGAGCGCTAATTCGTACTTGAGTGTTCATATCACAGGACTCCAGCGATGATCGCCGCTTGAACATTGGCTTGATGTTGCGAGAAAGTGGCGGCGAACTTATGGTTCCCGTCTTTGTCTGAAAGAACATAATAGAGATAAATGCACGGCGAACCATCCTGAATTTCACGGCAGAGGGTGTTCCCCGCAGAGGGATTTGGTGCTGGGGACAAGGCCGCGGCGATGGAATCTCTACCCGGATTAGAAATGGGAGTGGGTGGCAACCCTGTGTGCATGTAGGTATTGAAAGGTGTGTCAATTGCTTTCAGAGTAGGAAAAGAGAGTTCGGAATTCTGCTTGTAGAAAAGTGTCGCATCAATCTCCAGGGGCATTCCAAGCGCCAATCTGTTGTAGATCACTCTGGCAATCTTGGGGCGATCCTGAGGAACTTTAGCTTCCCTTTCAATAATTGAAGCGATAATCAATACCTCGTAAGGTGATCGACCGACAAGGTTCAGTGAATCATCTAATCCTTCTTGCCGACCCACACGTTCCATCAACTTCAGCATTTCTTGGGCTACCTGTGTCGCTGATTTGTCCCCCGAGATGAGATATGTATCAGGAAACAAAAGCCCTTCAAGCGATGTCACTGAATCAGGCTGATACACGGATCTCACGGCTGAGTTGGTCATCTCTGCGTCACCGGTTTTTGCAAGAAAATCCTCTGCATCAATGGAGGGAACTCCTTGATGCAGGCGTTCAGCGATTTGTGCCAGCGTGAAACCTTCTGGAAAGGTGACCTTGCTCAGAGTCTCATTCGGAGGGGTTCGCAAAACACGCAAAATATTTCCCATGTGATCATGGGGCCGCAGGGTGTAATAACCGGGAAGGATCTCAAGACCTCCCTCTGAGGATGCGTAAGAACGAAACACGGAATCATTAACGATAAAGCCCCCTTGCTTCAGGCGTTTGCTCAAAGTAGATAGATCGTCGGTTTCAGTAATCAGGAAGATTTCCGACGCATCGGCTTGCCCGCTTGGATTGACCTGCTGCAGATACCAGTATTTGTGGGCTCCAAATGCGACTGCAACCACAACTAACACTGAAACAAAAACCATTGCGACTATGTTGACGATTCGTTTGCTGGGAAAACCATTCACAACTAGCGAGGGCAAGACCCGATGTTCATGATCCATATCCTGAGGTTCATTCACGAAGATGCCGACTTTCAAGCCATGCCTGCAACATAATCGCGGCGGCCACTTTGTCGACATATTGACGACGCGCTGAAGCGCTTAAATTCGCTTCCTTGAGGACACGATCTGCCGCCACCGTGGTCATACGCTCGTCGAACATTTCTATAGGCACAGATAAAACCGTACTCAGTCGGCGAGCCTCAATGGTGGCGGCCTTTGCCGCCGGTCCATGACCGCCCGCCATCAACAATGGAAGTCCGATCACCACAACCTCAACTTCTTCTTGCTGAACTATTTCGGCGATTTTGAGATGATCTAAGCGAACAGACTTTGTTCGCAGAAGAACACTGTGTGGGCTAGCAATGGTTCCGCTGAGGTCACTCACAGCAAGACCTATCCTCTTTGTTCCGAGGTCTATACCGAGGGCGCGCATCAGGAGCGAGCCGCCACCTCGGCGAGACGTAAAGCCTCGGGCAAATACTCGGGAAGCTTTCCACCAGCCGTGGCGATATCTCCCTTGCCTCCACTACCGCCCCCGACCGCCTTGGCGGCATCTTTGATCAACGCCGTTGCCGAGAGACCGCTAGTCGGTGTCACTGCGGCGACAAGCGAAACACCTCCTTCGGGAGTTAGTCCACCGAGCACGACAGCACGAATTCCAACCTGTTGCCGAACGGCCAAGGCCAATTCACGAAGATCGCCAGGTGATAGTTCATCGACACGCGCCACAACGATGCCGTCAGTTGCTCCTTGTGCCAAGGTTGCTGCTCCGAAAACAGCGAGACGAGATCTCAAAATTTTGTTCTCCTCTTGCACAGCCTTGAACTCATCAAGTTTACGATGTACCCCAAACAACAGCTCCTGGGAACTGGTACCGAGAAGTAAGGCTGCCTCATTTAATGAACGATGCTCGCGCTGCAAAAGTTCGAGCGACCTGACGCCGGCAACGGCTTCAATTCTCCTCAAGTTGGCGCCCACAGATCCTTCAGAGATGATGTGAATCAATCCGATATCCCCAGTAGCGGTGACATGGGTTCCACCACATAATTCAACAGATGGTCCGGCTGACAAAACCCGTACCCGATCGCCATATTTATCACCAAAAAAAGCAATCGCACCCTTCTCTAGGGCTTCGTCTTTAGAGGTTTCTAGTGAAGTCACTGCGGCATTGTCTAGCGTCAGCGTGTTCGCAAGATCCTCAATACTCTTCAGTTGGTCACTAGAGAGTGAGTCATAGTGACTGAAGTCGAAGCGCAACCGTTCATCGTTGACTAAAGAGCCAGCCTGTTTGACGTGCTCGCCGAGAACCTCTCGAAGTGCCCAATGCAAAATATGTGTCGCAGTGTGGTGGCGTCGAATAGCGGTACGACGCAGACCGTCAATACTGGCCTCTACTTCTTGATTGAGGAGCAGTGTTCCCGATACCACTCGACACAGATGCCGACGTAATCCGGGCAATGCGTAGGTGGTATCAAGAACTTCGTAATTTCCGGAGGAGGACGTAAGAAACCCCGTGTCGCCAACCTGGCCACCACTCTCCGCATAAAATGGAGTCTGTTCGAGGAAGACATCAAAAAGACCATCGTCATCGGGAATAATCGCTAGTACTTTTGTTGAGCAGGATTCGCGTTCATAACCAATGAATTCACCCGTACCATGCGATTCCATCACCTCTCGATAGAGATCTATACGAGAGGCGTCAGCGACATTGCCTTTACGGGCTGCCTTTGCCCTCTGACGCTGCTGATCCATCTCCACACGGAAACCTTCAAGGTCAACTGAGAGTTCTCTCTCAGCCACGATCTCCTGAGTCACCTCAAGAGGAAAGCCATAGGTGTCGTGTAACAAGAACGCTGTGGAACCCGACACAACATGATTTTTATCTACTTGATTCAACTCAGCTTCAAGAATAGAAAGACCAGTCTTTAGTGTCTGGCGAAACCTTTCTTCTTCCTTTGTCAAAACACCCAAAATGAAATCCTTTTGAGCAATAACATCTGGATAAGCCTCACCCATAGTGCTGATTGCGGACTCAACAAGCGCTGGCATCACCAATTTTTCCGTGCCCAATAAGTAGGCGTGGCGGACTGCACGGCGAATAATTCGCCGCAACACATAACCACGACCTTCATTAGATGGAAAGACCCCATCATTAACGAGCATCGTGCTTGATCGTGCATGTTCGGCCAATACCCGCAAACTAAAACTAGCTCGATCTTCGTAATCTCCGATTTTGTAACTCGACCCTGTGATCGATTGTGCGGCCTCAACGATCGGGAAAATAGCGTCCGTCTCCCAGACACTGTCCTTACCCTGGAGAAGAGCCAATATTCGTTCAAGTCCTGCGCCCGTATCGATGGATGGCTTTGGTAGAGGGACTCGTGATCCATCACTCGACTGGTTGTATTGCATGAAGACCAGATTCCAAAACTCCATAAAACGATCTCCATGCGGATCGTTTAACGGTCCACCGGATGGGCCAAACTCGGACCCGCGGTCGATATGCAGTTCCGAGCATGGTCCACACGGCCCGGTATCTCCCATTTGCCAAAAGTTGTCCTTATCCCCGAGGCGTTGAATGCGATCCATAGGCACACCAACTTCTTCGTGCCACATCGCTTCTGCCTCATCGTCGCTGGTATGGACCGTCACCCAAATACGGTCTCCATCAAAGCCCAAAGTCTCAGTCACGAATTCCCAACTCCAAGGAATTGCTTTGGCCTTGAAGTAATCACCGAAAGAAAAGTTGCCCATCATCTCAAAAAAGACGAGGTGACGCTTGGTGCGGCCGACATCGTCGAGGTCGTTGTGCTTGCCACCGGCACGAGCGCATTTCTGAATCGTGGCCGCCCGACTGTACGGCGCAACCTCATCGCCAACAAAGTAGGGCTTAAAAGGCACCATCCCCGCAACGGTGAATAAGACCGTTGGATCATGAGGAATCAAACTGGCCGATGGCACCGCCGTATGATCGCGTTCAGCGAAAAATTTGAGGAAGCTCAGTCTAAGTTCTTGAGCAGAGCGCGGAGGCGAATTCATAGCGTTCAAATCCTACCCTTGGGCACCTGCCTGAAAGAGAGATATTGCCCTAACCTGTCCGAGTGAGTAAACGTCAGACAGCCCCCGCCACCTCGGTCCGAGTCCGAAAATCGGTTCCCGTCGCTCCAGTAGAAGAACTCTCTGGTCGTCATCAAGATTTGCATGAAATGATCAGTTTTGAAGATCCCCATCATCAGCGCACATGGACGTTTGATGCCACTTTTATGCGCTCGTCGTGGAAATGTATTTTTGGTGAGGGATGTCAAGGAATTCATGATGTCGCTACGCCAGAACTCAACGAGGGTTGTTGCTCACTAGGCGCCCACTTTGTTGATGAGGAAGATGTTGCCAATGTTGTGAAAGCAGTGGTCCGTTTGACAAAGAAGAACTGGCAATTCAAGGACAATGCCAAGGCCAAAGGCTTCCTGAAGAGCAATAAAGAGGGCGACACAATGACTCGTCGAGTGGATGGCGCGTGTATTTTCCTCAATCGACCTGGCTTCGCCGGCGGCGCTGGTTGCGCATTTCATATCGCCGCCACAGAGGCTAATGAGCGCCCACTTGATTGGAAGCCGAATGTTTGTTGGCAGTTACCATTGCGCCTTGAACACAACACTGACGCCAACGGATGGGTCAGTACTGTAGTCCGCGAGTGGAAACGTCGCGACTGGGGCGCAGGTGGTGATGATCTTCATTGGTGGTGTACTGAAAACTCTGATGCTTTTGTTGGCAAAGAGCCCGTATACAAGTACCTCAAAGACGAAATTTGCGAGACTGTTACCGAGGAAATCTACGACTTGCTCGTGGAAATTCTTGAGCGCCCAACAGCAGTTCCGCTGGCGCATCCTGTTATGCGAAACCGCAAATAATTAGCTATCAATTCGACTTTTTAAAAGCTTTCTTGCGATCTTCAGGATTGAGATATCGCTTACGAACTCGAATGGCTTTAGGGGTGATCTCCACGAGTTCATCATCGCCGATCCACTCAATAGCCGTCTCTAGTGTGTGAATTTTCGGTGCAGCTAATTTGACACCGTCATCATGGCTATGGGTTCGAATATTGTTCTTTTCCTTGGCACGGACCGCGTTCACGACCATCTCATCGCCACGCGAACTTTCTCCGACAACCATTCCCTCATAGGTCTTTTCACCTGGTTCAACAAATAATTCTCCGCGCAACTGCAAGTTGTCAAGGGCATACGCTGTGACCATTCCCTCACGGTCAGCGATCATTGCGCCACCCAAACGATGAGGTAATTCGCCGCACCAAGGCATCCAACCCGCATGGTTTTGGTGCAACATGGCCGTACCACGAGTCGCTGTCATCAGCAACGAACGGAAACCAATCAAACCTCGGCTCGGACATTCAAACGTAATGACTGAACGACCAGGATCTCCGGAACGTAAGTCAGTGACGCGTCCTTTACGTGGCGCCAATGCTTGGGTGACAGCTCCAACATACTCATCTGGTACGTCACAGACACCGCGTTCAAGGGGTTCAAACTTCTTGCCATTTACTTCTTTGGTGATGACCTCTGGGCGGCTGACTTGTAATTCAAATCCCTCACGGCGCATACCTTCGATGAGTACTGCCAATTGCAATTCTCCACGGCCCGCCACTTCCATGACATCGGCTGAATCAGTCTCATGCAGTTTGATAGAAACGTTGCCTAAAACCTCTTTGTGTAAACGGTCAATGAGGTGGCGACTAGTGAGATACTTTCCATCTCGCCCAGCAAATGGGGATGTATTAACACCAAATGTCATTCGCAGCACAGGCTCATCAACTGTCAGACGTGGCAAAGCCACGGGGTTATCGGTTGAGGCAATGGTGTCGCCAATCTCGACCTCTGGGAATCCAGCAACTACAAAGAGGTCACCAGCGCGGAGTTCGTC
Source organism: uncultured Actinomycetes bacterium (assembly GCA_937902105.1). Taxonomy (GTDB): domain Bacteria; phylum Actinomycetota; class Acidimicrobiia; order Acidimicrobiales; family Ilumatobacteraceae; genus Casp-actino8. Next base: position 1,359 of record CALGTP010000381.1, on the reverse strand, counting down.
AACTTCGACTCGTCCGACTCCCATATAGGCCATCAATTGGGACAGACGACGTTTCAAAGGTGGCTGACCTTCAGCGAACTCTTCTTCAAGGAGAGCAACCATTTCGCCCTTACGCAAAACACCTTGATAGACGCGACCGATTGCCAGACGTCCGAGATACTCCGATGCGTCAAGGTTTGTCACCAAAGCTTGCAGGGGCGCATCTGGGTCCCCCGTTGGGGCTGGAATGCGTTCGATGATCGTGTCCAGCAGTGCAGAGAGATCCGCATCTGGGGCAGGCATACCAAGCCCGACCATTGTGCGACCTTCTCGTGCGACTGCGGAAATTACCGAGAAATCAATGTGGTGATCGTCAGCCTCAAGGTCGATAAAAAGCTGGTAAACCTCATCAAGAACTTCTTCGGCCCGTGCGTCCCCACGGTCAACCTTGTTGATCACGACAATGGCCGGCAGGTTCAGTGAAAGTGCCTTTTGCAGAACATAACGAGTTTGAGGTAGCGGACCTTCAGCTGCATCCACCAAGAGCAAAATACCATCGACCATGGTCAATGCCCGCTCAACTTCACCACCGAAATCAGCGTGTCCCGGGGTGTCAACCAAGTTGATCTTGGTGTCCTTGTAGGTCACTGATGCGGCCTTGGCAAGAATTGTGATGCCTCGCTCGCGTTCTTGATCATTGGAGTCCATAACTCGGTCAACAACAGCTTGGTGAGCGGCAAAAGTGCCTGTGGCGCGCAACAATGCGTCCACGAGCGTTGTCTTGCCATGATCTACGTGCGCGACTAACGCAACATTACGTATTTGTTTTGCCATATCAATTGTGGGCAACCGGCCTATGCCTGGTTGTCATCCTCTTCCTCAACATCATCTTCATCATCAAAGACGACTCCGTATTTTTCTGCTAGTGCGGCGTATTCGTCATCTTGCGAACGCGGTTGAGAATCTCCGCCCACTAAACCGAGATCTAAGGCACTGGGCCCTGCTTGTTTCAATTTTCGCGCTTCTTCGAAGCGACGGTGACGACCCTTTTTCACGTTAGGGCTCCGAACTTAAGAGAGGGGTTGATGACTAAAAAACGTGAGATCACCAAAGCCGAACTAGTGCGACTGTGGCAACCCATATCCACCACACGTCAAACGCAGGCGACCAATAGTTTAGGCGTTCAAGAGTGCAAAATGTGGGAACTTGCTCGTCATTCCCCGTTTGGAGTCACTTTAGCGGTGACAAGTGGCTCAATTTCGGCTATTCAACTTGATCGGGGACACTTGCTGACACTTGCTCGGGAACTTCTGGGGAGACAGAACCTCTCATCATTTTAAGGCCCCCATGTCCATCGAAGGAGAGTCCCAATTCACCCGA